>NZ_RZSR01000095.1:0-10104 GCF_004023265.1 Mesorhizobium sp. M1A.F.Ca.IN.020.06.1.1 | reverse complement strand
GGCTGCGAGGTGTTGCCGGAGAACGAATCCATCGCCGCGTCGATGGCGTCGACGCCGGTCTCGACCGCCGCCAGCACCGTCGCCGCCGACAGGCCGGAGGTGTCATGCGTGTGGAAATGGATCGGCAGGTCGGTCTCTTCGCGCAGCGCCTTGAACAGCACGCGCGCCGCCGAGGGCTTCAACAGGCCCGCCATGTCCTTGACGGCGATGATATGCGCGCCGGCCGCTTCCAGTTCCTTCGCCAGCCCGACATAATATTTCAGGTCGTATTTGGCGCGCGCCGGATCGAGTATGTCGCCGGTGTAGCACATCGCCGCTTCGATCAGCTTGCCCTCGGCACCCACCGCGTCCATCGCGACGCGCATGTTCTCGACCCAGTTCAAGCAGTCGAAGACGCGGAACAGGTCGACGCCGCCGGCGGCTGCCTGTTTGACGAAATGCTGCACGACATTGTCGGGATAGTTGGTGTAGCCGACGCCGTTGGCGCCGCGCAGAAGCATCTGCAGCAGAAGATTGGGGGCTGCCTCGCGCACTCTGCTCAGACGCTCCCACGGATCCTCGGTGAGGAAGCGCATGGCGACGTCGAAAGTGGCGCCGCCCCAGCATTCCAGTGAGAGCAGCTGCGGCAGCGCGCGCGCATAGGTGCCGGCGATGCCGGCGATGTCGTAGGTGCGCATGCGGGTGGCGAGCAGCGACTGGTGTCCGTCGCGCATCGTCGTGTCGGTAACGAGCACCTGGGCTTGCTCGCGCATCCATACCGCGAACTTCTGAGGCCCGAGCGCGTCGAGCCGCTGCTTGCTGCCGTCCGGCACCTTGCCGTTGAGATAGGGCACCACAGGTGCCGCCGCATCCGCCTTCGGCACCGGCCGTCCGCGCGTCTCGGGATGGCCGTTGACGCTGACGTCGGCGAGATAGTTGAGCAGCTTGGTGGCGCGGTCCTGCCGCTTGACCTGCTCGAACAGCTCCGGCGTCGTGTCGATGAACTTGGTGGTGTAGGAATTGTCGGCGAAGCTCGGGTGGTTGATGATCGCTTCGAGGAAGGTCAGATTGGTGGCGACGCCGCGGATGCGGAACTCGCGCAATGCCCGGTTCATGCGCGCGATCGTCTCGGCCGGCGTCGGCGCCCAGGCCGTCACCTTTTCGAGCAGCGGATCGTAGAACCGGGTGATGACCGCGCCCGAATAGGCGGTGCCGCCGTCGAGGCGGATGCCGAAGCCGGTGGCGCCGCGATATGCGGTGATGCGCCCGTAATCGGGGATGAAATTGTGTTCCGGGTCCTCGGTGGTGATGCGGCACTGCAGGGCGTGGCCGTTGAGCTTAATGTCCTTCTGCGCCGGCACGCCGGACTCCGGCGTGCCGATGGCGAAGCCGTCGAGGATGTGGATTTGCGCCTTCACGATATCGATGCCGGTCACCATCTCGGTGACGGTATGCTCGACCTGGATGCGCGGGTTGACCTCGATGAAATAGAACTTGCCGGTGTCGGCGTCCTGCAGGAACTCGACGGTGCCGGCTCCGATGTAGCTGGTCTCGCGCGCGATCTTCAGCGCGTAGGCGCAGAGTTCCTCGCGCAGTTTCTCGCCGAGGTAGGGAGCCGGGGCACGTTCGACGACCTTCTGGTTACGGCGCTGGATCGAGCAGTCGCGCTCGAACAGGTGCACGGCATTGCCCTGCGTGTCGCCCAGCACCTGCACCTCGACATGGCGGGCGCGCTCGATCAGCTTTTCGAGATAGACCTCGTCCTTGCCGAAAGCGGCTTTCGCCTCGCGCTTGCCTTCCATGACTTCGCGCGCGAGGTCGGCTTCAGCGCGGATGGCGCGCATGCCGCGGCCTCCGCCACCCCACGAGGCCTTGAGCATCACCGGATAGCCTATTTCCGCAGCGAGCTTTTTCACCTCGTCCATATCGTCGGGCAGCGGATCGGTGGCGGGCACGACCGGCACGCCGACCGCGATCGCCAGGTTGCGCGCCGCCACCTTGTTGCCGAGCCGGCGCATCGTCTCGGGCTTCGGCCCAATGAAGGTGATGCCGGCGGCAGCGCAGGCCTCGGCGAATTCGGGGCTTTCCGACAACAGGCCGTAGCCGGGGTGGATCGCATCCGCACCCGAGAGGCGCGCGACGCGGATCACCTCGTCGATCGACAGATAGCTTTCGATCGGACCCATGTCCTTGGTGAGATGCGGACCGCGCCCGACCTGGTAGCTTTCGTCGGCCTTGAAGCGGTGCAGCGAATATTTGTCCTCTTCCGCCCAGATCGCCACGGTTTTGAGGCCTAGCTCGTTGGCCGCGCGAAAGACGCGGATGGCGATTTCGGACCGGTTGGCGACGAGGATCTTCGTGATTGCCAAGGACTGGGCTCCAGTAGCGGAAGGTGAGGTGAACCGGCGCAATGATTAGCGTGAAAATGCTGCAGCGCAAACAAAATAGCGCGACACTTCAATCGATTTAAATCGTTTGTTTGCGCCAAACCTTCGCGACGGCCTCCGAGCGCCTGGACGACAACGCCGACGAACTCGGCGAGGGACACGAAGGCAGGATGGATGCGCGGCCAACAAAAAATGCCCGGCGCTCAGCGCCGGGCATCTCGGAAAGTCGGCTCTTCTTTGCCGGCTTATTGCTCGAAGTAGGAGTACTTGCCGTCTTCACCCTTCTTCCAGGTGTACATGACATAGTCCGGGCGGGTGATGTCGCCCTTGGAGTCATACCCAATGTCGCCGATGGCGGTCTTCCAGGGGCCGCCCGACTTGATCGTCTCGGCGACTTTCTGCGCATCGTCGGCGGAGCCGGTCTTCGTGATGGCCGCAGCGATGATCTGGATCGCGGCGTAGGAGTAGAGCGTGTAGGCCTCCGGTTCGAAACCGGCAGCGCGGAACTTCTCCACGAGCTCCTTGGCGTTCGGGTTCTTGCGCGGATCCGGCGCGAACGTCATCAGCGTGCCTTGGACGGCGTCGCCGGCGATCGAGGCGAGCTCGTTCGACACGATGCCGTCGCCCGACATGAACTGGGCCTTGAGGCCCTGGTCGGCGAGCTGGCGGATGATGAGGCCGGCTTCCGTATGCAGGCCGCCATAGTAGACGACGGAGATACCGGCTTCCTTCATCTTGGCGATGAGCGCCGAGAAGTCCTTGTCGCCGACATTGATGCCTTCATACATGGCTTCGTTGACGCCATTGGCGTTGAGCGCCTTCTTGGTTTCATCGGCAAGGCCCTGGCCATAAGGGGTCTTGTCATGGATGAGCGCGATCTTGGCGTCCTTGAAGTTCTTGGCGACATAGTCGCCGGCAACCTTGCCCTGTTGGTCGTCGCGTCCGCAGGTGCGGAACGTATTCCACATGCCGCGTTCGGTGAACTTGGGATTGGTCGCGGCCGGCGTGATTTCGAGGATGCCATTCTCGGCATAGACTTCCGACGCAGGAATTGAGACGCCCGAATTGAAGTGGCCATCGACGAACTTGATGCCGTCGGCGACAAACTTGTTGGCGACCGAGATGCCCTGCTTCGGATCCGACACGTCGTCACCCACGCTCAGCTTAAGCTGCTGGCCGAGGACTCCGCCAGCCGCGTTGATGTCGGCGACCGCCTGTTCGGCGCCCTTCTGCAGCTGCGCGCCGAAGGCCGCGTTCGGACCGGTGATCGGACCGGCGACGCCGATCAGAATGTCGGCCCACGCGCTGCCGCTGAACGCGATGAACGCGGTCAGCGCCACGGCGGACAAGAGTGATTTTTTCATTGAAACGCTCCCATTTACGGAGTGGGCGTGGATGATACTTTCATGCGATGCCCACCCTTATCGCAGAAAGCATAGAATGCCGATTTTCAGGCACTTGTCACGCCAAATTCATTCCCCGGAACGGCGTTGATCATGAACGTCAACCCTTTGGTTTCCAGCTCAATAAGGAGGCTCTTTCGTAGAGCCAATTATACTGAGTGACCATCTGGTTCGTGCGCGTGTATTGATAACCAAGGAAGCCCAGTATCATTAGCACGATGGTGTCGACGATATAGTAGTGCAGCGAAAACATCGTGCCGTCGAACAGCGCGTGGTGGATGAACCTTATGCCGATGCCGAGTCCGAGCATATAGAGGAACAGCTGAAAGAAGCTGCGCCAAGTCTGCGCGCTCGCCTTGCCGGTCATCCACGCCGCCCATCCGCCGAGCAGGCAGGTGACGAACAGGAACTGCCAGATCGAGGCTTCCTCGTAGAGAATGCCCTGCATGATGAAGTCTCCTGAACTCAGTGGTGGCCGCCTTCGAGATAGGCGGCGCGCACTTCCGGATTGGCGAGCAGCTCCTTGCCGGTGCCGCTCATCGTCACATTGCCGTTGACCATGACGTAGCCGCGATTGGCGAGCTTCAGCGCGCCGAAAGCGTTCTGCTCGACTAGGAACACGGTCAGCCCTTGGGTCCGGTTCAATTCGCGGATTGCATCGAAGATCTGCTTGACGATCAGCGGCGCCAATCCCAGCGACGGCTCGTCGAGCAGAAGCAGCTTCGGCCGGGCCATCAGCGCACGGCCGATCGACAGCATCTGCTGCTCGCCGCCCGAGAGCGTGCCGCCGCGCTGGCCGATGCGCTCCTTCAGCCGCGGGAACAGCGCAAACACCTTCTCGGCATCCTCGTCAAAATGTTTTAGGTTGTCGAGGCTGGCGCCCATCTGCAGGTTTTCCATCACCGTCATGCGCGGAAAGATGCGGCGTCCCTCAGGCGACTGGGCGATGCGCATCCGCGCGATCTCGTGCGTCGGCAACTGCGTGATGTCGTTGCCGGCAAAGGTGATGGAGCCGCTGCGCGCACGCGGCGCGCCGAAGATCGTCATCATCAACGTCGACTTGCCGGCGCCATTGGCCCCGATCAGCGCCACGATCTCACCTTGGTTGACGGTGACGTCGACACCGTTCAGCGCACGGATGTTGCCATAATAGGTCTGCACGCCCTTGATATCGAGCAGCGTTGTGCCGGCCATTACTTATGCCCTCCGCGCGGCTTGGCTGTCGAGGATTTCGCGGCCGGCTTGCCCGTGGCCCGCTCGGACGACTTTCTTGGCGCTTTGGCCTTGGCATCGACCTGAGCCGCTTTGGAGGCGCCTCTCGATACCATGACCCGTTCGCCCTCGTCCGCGTGTTCGACAGTGTCGGAAACCGGCCCCGCCATCATCGAGGCGGAACTGCCCGGCCCGTGCGCCGCATCAGGCCCGGTATCCAGCTGCTCGATGACATCCTCGTCGCCGACTTCGGTCAGCACCTCTTCCACTTCCTCGTCGTCGACGCCGAGATACGCGGCAATCACGCGCGGATCGGTCCGGACCGACTGCGGGCTGCCGTCGGAGATCTTGCGGCCGTACTCCAGCACCACGACGTGGTCGGAGATCTGCATGACCACCGACATGTCGTGCTCGATGAGCAGGATCGACGTGCCGGTGTTGTCCTTGATGTCCATCAACAGTTCATTGAGCGAGGCCGATTCCTTCGGATTGAGACCGGCGGCCGGCTCGTCGAGGCACAAAAGCTCAGGTCCGGTGCACATGGCGCGCGCGATCTCCAGCCGCCGTTGCGCGCCATAGGGCAGGTCGCCGGCCGGATCGTCGGCGCGGTCGACGAGATTGGCCTTTTCCAACCAGTGCTTGGCGAGATCGATCGATTCAGCCGAGGCCTGCCGGTAGCTGGAGAAGCCGAACAGGCCGAGGAAGGTATAGCCCGAGGCCTTCATCAGCTTGTTGTGCTGGGCGACCAGGAGGTTCTCCAGCAGCGTCATGCCCGAGAACAGGCGGATGTTCTGGAAGGTGCGCGCTACCTTGGCGCGCGCGGGGATCTCGTGATTGGGCAGGCGCTCGAGCAAATAGTTCGAGCCGTCGCGCCGGCTGAGCGTGATCATGCCTTCCGAAGGTTTGTAGAAGCCGGTGATGCAATTGAACACGGTCGTCTTGCCGGCGCCGTTCGGTCCGATCAGCGCGGTGATCTCGCCGCGCTTGGCCTGGAACGACAGGTCGCCGATGGCGATCAGGCCGCCGAACTTCATCGACAGATGCTCGACCTGCAGGATGAAGTCGTTCATGGAAACTTGCGCGTTCATCAGCCGTGGCCCTCCTTGGTGAAGGAGCCTGAGACCGCTTTTCGCTCCTTGAGGAAGGCTGTTGGTTCTCGACTGCCGACGAAGCCGCGCGGCTTCCACAGCATGACGATCACCATCGCAACGCCGAACAATAGCATGCGGTAGAGCTCCGGCGTGAAGTCCGGACCGAACACCACCTTGAGGAAGCCCAGCTCGCGCAGGATCTCGGTGCCGCCGATCATCACCAGCGCCGCCACCGCGATACCGCCCAACGAGCCCATGCCGCCGAGCACGACGATGGCCAGGATGATCGCCGATTCAAGGAAGACGAAGGATTCCGGGCTGACGAAGCCCTGGCGCGCGGCGAAGAACGAGCCGGCGAAGCCGCCGAACATGGCGCCGGTAGCGAACGCCGTCAGCTTGGTGGTGGTGGTATTGATGCCGAGCGAGCGGCAGGCGATCTCGTCCTCGCGCAGCGCTTCCCAGGCGCGGCCCACCGGCAGGCGGCGGAGCCTGATGGTGACGAAGGCGGTGAGGAAGCAGAGCGCCAGGATGAGATAATAGAGGAAGATCTTGTAGTAGGCGCCCGACTGGGCGATGCCCAGCACCTTGGCGATGTAGTTCGGGTCCGAGACGTTGAACGACATGAGCCCGAAGAAGGAGACCTTCGGGATGCCGGAAATGCCGGCCGAGCCATTGGTCACCTCACGCCAGTTGATCAGCACCAGACGGATGATCTCGCCGAAGGCGAGCGTGACGATCGCCAGATAGTCGCCGCGCAGCCGCAGCACCGGGAAGCCGAGCATGACGCCCCAGAAGGCGGCCATGGCGCCGGCGGCAGGCAGCAGGATCCAAAACGACAGGCCAAAATGCGTGCCGAGCAGCGCATAGGCATAGGCGCCAACGGCGTAAAAGGCGACATAGCCGAGGTCGAGCAGGCCGGCTAGCCCGATGACGATGTTGAGGCCCCAGGCCAGCATCACATAGATCAGGATCTGGATGCCGAAATTGTCGACCCATTTGAGCGAGCCCTGGAAGCCGAACAGGAGCACCATCGCCACTGGATAGAGGATCAGCACCGTGGCGCCGATCTTGTTGAAGTTTCGCCGCACGAAGCCGGGCTCCACGGCGACTGCAGGCGCCTTGGCCCTTTCAGCCCTTGATCGTTCGAGCGCCGGAACCGCATAGGCAACATAGAGGAAGCGCCCGACGACAACGGCGAGAACCACCAGGGCGAGCAGGCCCCAGCGCTGCACCAGGATCAGCTCGTTGTTGATGTTCTGATCGGTCCTGAGACCGATGAACAGCACGAACAGGCCGAGCGCGATGGCGCCGGCGTAGAGCGCTTCGCGGAACGCGCGCTGGATGGGAGTAGCGACGACGTCGCGCTCCGGAGAAACGGTAACGGCCATGAGGATCAGACCTTTTCGACTTCAGGCCGGCCCAGGATGCCGGAGGGCAGGAAGATGAGCACGATCGCCAGGATCGAGAAGGCCGCGACGTCCTTGTAGTCGATCGAGAAATAGGCCGACCACATGCTCTCGATGAAGCCGATCAAAAGCCCGCCGAGCACTGCGCCCGGCAGCGAGCCGATGCCGCCAAGCACCGCCGCCGTGAAGGCCTTCACGCCCGGCACGAAACCGTCTGAGAAGACCACCACGCCATAATACATCAAGAAAAGCGTCCCGGCGACCGCGGCAAGCGCTGCGCCCATGATGAAGGTGATGGAGATAGTGCGGTCGACGTCGACGCCAAGCAGCGCCGCCATCTTGCGGTCCTGCTCGCAGGCGCGCTGCGCCCGCCCCAATGCCGTCCTGTTGACGAGATACCAGAAGATCGCCAGCAGCACGGCAGTGACGAGCACGATGATGATCTGCTTCAGCGAGACGCTGATGCCGTCGATCGTATAGACCTGGCTGACCAGCGGCGGGATCGGCTTGTTGCGCGGCCCTTGCGTGACCTGCACGAAGTTGGACAGGGCGATCGACATGCCGATGGCGGTGATCAGCGGCGCGAGCCGGAACGATCCGCGCAGCGGCCTGTAGGCCACCTTCTCGATCGTCCAGTTGTAAAGACTGGTGAGCAGCATGCCCACGATCATCATGATCAGGAGCGCCACCACCACCGGCACCGAATAGAACATCGCGCCGAGGATCAGGAAGACGATGAGGGCCGTGAAGGCGCCCACCATGAAGATATCGCCATGGGCGAAATTGATCATGCCGATGATGCCGTAGACCATCGTGTAGCCGATCGCGATCAGCCCGTAGATAGATCCCAGCGTCAGCCCGTTGATAAGCTGCTGGACGAAATACTGCATATTTAAGCGGCTCCCCTGGAATGTCGCCTTCGAGGACGCATTCCTTTTCGTATTGCCCCTAGTCGTAAAGTTTCAAGCCCGGATTGCAACGTGATTTTTCAATCGCCGCGCGTGGTTTGGAAGCACGCTGCCCGATTGCCCGCTTTCTCGCACCCGGCCCCTGGACTATCGCGGACCCTATCATTGGCACAACGCAATGTCTTTGACGATTAAGCCGTATCATGCGCGTCGTTTCGAAGAAATCGCCGTCAAAATAAATTGATGAGAAGATTCCTTGCGTCAGCGGCAGCGCTCGATTTTGCCGTCCCGCGCATTCCGCCAAGTCAGGATTCTGCTCGGTATGACGGTCATGTGACGGCGAGGCGAACGGCGGCCGAAATCACCTTTGCCGATTGGTTCGGTAGTCAGGTTTCGACGAACGACGAGGCGGCCTGACGCCGAACGGGAGCGATCAGGTGACGATGAACCCGTGCGCGAACGGATCGCGGTCGTCGATGAAGATGGTGTTCAGTCCGGTCATGCGCGCCCAGCCGCCGATCGAGGGGATGATGGCTGGTTTGCCGGCAACGCTGACCTCCTTTTCGACCCTGCCCTTGAACAGCGAGCCGATGATCGACTCATGGACAAAACTGTCGCCGACCTCGAGCCTGCCCTTGGCGTGGAGCTGCGCCATGCGCGCCGAGGTGCCGGTGCCGCAAGGCGAGCGGTCGATCGCCTTGTCGCCATAGAACACGGCATTGCGGGCATCGGCCTCGGCATCTCTCGGCTTGCCGGTCCACAGCATGTGCGACAGCCGGTTGATGCCCGGGTTCTCCGGATGCACGAACGAGTATTTCTCGTTCAGGCGCTGGCGCACAAGCGGGCTCCAGGCGATGAGGTCGGCGGCCGAATGGTCGGCCATGTCGCGGTAGTTCTCCTGCGGCTCGACGATGGCATAGAAATTGCCGCCATAAGCGACGTCGACGCTGATCTCGCCAAGCACCGGGCACTCCACCGACAGCCCTTCGGCGTAAAGGAAGGACGGCACGTTGGTGATGCGCACCTCCTCGACATATTCGCCGACCTGTTTGTATTCGGCGACGACTAGGCCGGCCGGCGTGTCGAGCCTGAGCACGCCCGGCGTCTTCGGCCTCACCAGCCCATGCTCGATCGCCATCGTCACGGTGCCGATGGTGCCGTGGCCGCACATCGGCAGGCAGCCCGAGGTTTCGATGAAGAGGATCGCGATATCGCAGTCCTCGCGCGTCGGCGGATAGAGGATCGAGCCGGACATCACGTCATGACCGCGCGGCTCGAACATCAGCCCGGTCCGGATCCAGTCATATTCGGCGAGGAAATGCGCCCGCCGTTCCATCATCGTCGCGCCTTCTAGCAGTGGGCCGCCGCCGGCAACCAGCCTCACCGGATTGCCGCAGGTGTGGCCGTCGATGCAGAAGAAGGATGTCTTGGCCATGATGGCTCCCTGAAATATCAGAATTCTGGCGAATTGTCAGAACCGTTGCGGGCGGAAAGGAGTGAGATCGATCGGCGGCTCCTGCCCGAGAAGGAGATCTCGGATCGAGCGGCCGGTCGCTGCCGCCTGGGTCAGGCCGAGATGGCCGTGGCCGAAAGCGTAGACGATGTTCGGCGCCCGCGCCCTGCCGATGACCGGCAGCGAATCCGGCAGCGATGGCCGGAAGCCCATCCACTCGCGGCCGCCCGACGGATCGAGCCCGGGCAGGAAACGCTTGGCTTTT
>NZ_RZSR01000961.1:0-2243 GCF_004023265.1 Mesorhizobium sp. M1A.F.Ca.IN.020.06.1.1 | reverse complement strand
TCCGGTCTCGGCCACCGGCCAGGTGGCCGGCGGCGCCAATGTCATCGTCTTCACCACCGGCCGCGGCTCCTGCTTCGGCTGCCGTCCGACTCCGTCGATCAAGGTCGCCACGAACTCGACCATGTACCACCAGATGGAAGAGGACATGGACGTCAATTGCGGTGTCATCGCTTCCGGCGAGAAGACGATCGCCGGCATGGGCCGCGAGATCTTCGAGCTGATCATCGAGACGGCGTCCGGACGCAAGACCAAGAGCGAGGCGTTCGGCTACGGCGACAACGAGTTCGTGCCCTGGCATCTCGGCGCGACGCTCTAAATAGTCGAAACGACCGCCGGTCGAACGGCAAAGGGAGGCTTTGATGAACAAACGCCGGATCGGCGCGACCGCGCTCGAAGTCACCGAAGTCAGCTTCGGCGGCGCCGCCATCGGCGGCCTTTATCGCGCCTGTCCGCGCGAGCCCGCAATGGAAACGCTGCAAGCGGCCTGGGACGGCGGGCTGCGTTACTTCGACACCGCGCCCTTCTACGGCTTCGGCCTGTCGGAGCGGCGCACAGGCGATTTCCTGCGTGAGAAGCCGCGCTCCTCCTATGTGCTCTCGACCAAGGTCGGCCGCCTGTTCCGGCCGGTGCCGGAGGACCAGGTTCCCGATCACTCCTATGTCGATCCGCTACCCTTCGCGCTCGACTACGACTATTCCTATGACGGCATCATGCGCTCGGTGGATTTTTCCTACGCGCGGCTCGGCCTCAACAAGATCGACATCCTGTTCGTCCACGACATCGGCGTCTACACGCATGGCGTCGAGAAGACGAAGCTGCATTTCCGTCAGCTGATGGATGGCGGGCTGAAGGCGCTGGAGGAGCTGAAATCGTCCGGCACGATTTCCGCCTACGGCCTTGGCGTCAACGAGGTCCAGATCTGCCTTGACGTGCTTCGCCGCGCGCCGCTCGACTGCATCCTGCTCGCCAGCCGCTATTCGCTGCTTGATCGCAGCGCCGAGGCCGACCTGCTGCCGCTTTGCCGCGAGCGGCGGACCTCGCTGATCATCGGCGGCGTCTTCAACTCGGGCATATTGGCGACGGGACCGGTGCATGGCGCGCATTTCGATTATCTGCCGGCGAGCAAGGATGTTCTCGACCGCGTCAGCGCAATGGAGCGCATCGCCATCGGAGGTGGCTATCCGCTGGCCGCTGCCGCGTTCCAATTCCCTCTGCACGAGCCTGTCGTTGCCTCGGTGCTGACCGGCACCGCCAAGCCCGCGAATCTGACGCGCAATCTCGAACTGCTGGATATCAAGGTGGCGGCGGCGGAATTTGCCAAATACGATCCTTATACGATCGTCCAGCAGCTTGGCTGAGATGCGGAGGACCCGGCAGACCGATCAGCTGCCACTCGTCACGAAAATGGCATGAGACACCGCTTGCATCGATCCGGGCAATGCACTATCAAAATCCGGCAAATGTTTTTTATTGATAAAGTTCTGTTTGGCTCGCGCCTATCCAAGTGGAGCTTCCGAACCTTCACCGGGCGACTTTAGGGAGGAACCTAATGAAATTCGTAACCAGCCTTCTCAACCGCCGCGCCTTCGTGGCTGTAGCCGCCGCCTCAATGCTCGCCGGTGCGATGCATCCGGCACCCGTCTCGGCGGCAGACGTGACCATCCCGATCATCGTCAAGGACACGACTTCGTTCTACTGGCAAATCGTGCTGGCCGGCGCCCGCAAGGCCGGCAAGGATCTCGGCATCAACGTGCCGGAACTCGGCGCCCAGGCCGAAACCGACGTCAACGGTCAGATCTCGATCCTCGAGAACGCCGTGGCCGGCAATCCGGCCGCGATCGTGATCGCGCCGACCGAAGCCAAGGCGCTCGGCAAGCCGATCGACGAGGCGGCGACCAAGGTCAAGGTCATCGGCATCGATTCCAGCGCCGAATCCAAGGCCTTCACCTCTTTCCTCACCACCGACAACGTCCAGGGCGGCCGTGTCGCGGCTGACGGTCTCGCCGCCGCGATCGGCGCCGCCAATGGCGGCAAGGTCGAGGGCAAGGTTGCGCTGATCACCGCGCTGCCCGGCGCCGGCTCGCTCGAGCAGCGCGCGCAAGGGTTCAAGGAACAGCTCAAGGCGAAATATCCCGGCCTCGAACTGGTCGCCGACAAATATGCCGACGGTCAGGCCACCACCGGCCTCAACATCGCGACCGACCTGATCACCGCCAATCCGGACCTCAAGGGCAGCTTCGCCT
>NZ_RZSR01000960.1:0-2244 GCF_004023265.1 Mesorhizobium sp. M1A.F.Ca.IN.020.06.1.1 | reverse complement strand
GGCGGCGGTGGCGCTCGCCGGCACCGAACCGTCGAGCTGGCGCGACAGGACATCGAGCGTCGCGCCGGATTCACGCTCGGCGCGCGTCTCGCCGATGCAGATGAGGGCCACCAGCCCTGCCCGCCAGGCGGCCGAAGCCTTGGCGTTGACGATCGCATCATCGTCGCCGCATTGCTCGCGCCGCTCGGAGTGGCCGACGATGACATGGCTTGCGCCGGCATCCTTCAGCATCTCGGCCGAAATCTCACCCGTATAGGCGCCGCTCTCCTTGGGATGGCAATCCTCGCCGCCGGCGCGAACCGGTGTCCGCGAAAGGATCTCTGCGGCCTGGTGAAGCAAGGTGGCCGGAACGCAGACCAGGGCTTCCGTCTCCGCATCAAGGCCGCTCATGAAGCCGTTGCCGATCATCCTCAACTCGTTGAGCGAGGCCCTGGTGCCGTTCATTTTCCAGTTGCCGGCAACGAGCGGACGGATTCCAGGGGTCATGGCGTCGAGTTCTCCAGGCAACATAAGGCAGCGCCCTCACTACCAAAATCGGGCCACAAAGCAATCGACAGTGGGCCGGAAGGACGCTATTGCGCTTGTTTCAGAGTCGGCGCATGCGAAAATGCGCAAAGATCGGAAGTGGGCATGCTTGGTATTTTGAGAAGCGCGGCGGGCACCTGGGTCGCGAAAGCTTTGCTGTCCTTGCTGGTGGTGAGCTTTGCCGTCTGGGGTATTTCCGGGCGCCTGTCGGGAAGCTTGGCTGGCCATCATTCGGTGATTACCGCCGGCGGCACCACGGTTTCGATCAACGAATACCGCCTCGCCTACGATCGCCAGATCAACCTGCTGTCGCAGCAATATGGCCAGCGCATCACGCATGAACAGGCTAAGCTGCTCGGCCTCGACAACCAGGTCCTGGCGCAGCTCGTCTCCGGCGCCGTTCTCGACGAGCAGGCTCGCAAGCTCGGGCTTGGCCTTTCCAAGGACCGGCTGGCCGAGCTGACGCGCGAGGATCCGGCCTTCAAGGGTCCAGGCGGCCAGTTCGACCGCAGGACCTTCGAATATCTGCTGAGCCAGATCGGCATGCGACCCGAGGACTATCTGAAGAACCGCTCGCAGGTGGCGGTCCGCCAACAGATCGTCGAGGCGATTTCCGACGGCCTCAAGGCGCCGCAGACCTTC
Source organism: Mesorhizobium sp. M1A.F.Ca.IN.020.06.1.1 (assembly GCF_004023265.1). NCBI lineage: Bacteria > Pseudomonadati > Pseudomonadota > Alphaproteobacteria > Hyphomicrobiales > Phyllobacteriaceae > Mesorhizobium > Mesorhizobium sp. M1A.F.Ca.IN.020.06.1.1. The sequence continues at coordinate 1,077 of NZ_RZSR01000960.1, read as the reverse complement.
CTGAAGGCGGTCGCGCTCTATCGCGGAGAGGACCGCACGATCGACTATCTCGTCCTGCCGAAGACACTCGTCCAGCCGATCGAGGCGCCGTCCGACAGCGCGCTGAAAACCTATTTCGAAGCCAACAAGAAGAACTACGCCGCGCCGGAATACCGCAAATTCTCCTATATCCGGCTTGAGCCGCAGGACATCATGGACCCGACGGCGGTCACCGATCAGCAGGTCGCTGACGACTACAACAAGAACAAGGCGCGCTATACGACGCCCGAAATGCGCACCATCGAACAGCTGGTGTTCAAGACGCCGGACGCGGCCAAGGCGGCATTTGACTCCCTGAAGGCCGGCGCCACCTTCGACAAGATCGTCACCGCAGAGGGCAAGACGCAGGCCGACACCGTGCTCGGCACGCTGGCAAAGGACAAGATCGCCGACAAGGCGGTGGCCGACGCAGCCTTCTCGCTCAACGTCAACGAGGTCAGCCCGGTGGTTCAGGGCGCCTTCGGCCCGGTGCTCTTGCGCGTCACCGAGATCAAGCCGCAGGTGGTGAAGCCGCTTTCGGAAGTGTCCGACCAGATCCGCAAGGATCTTGCGCTCGGCGAGGCAAGCCGCGTCCTGCTCGACGTCCACGACAGCTACGAGGACACCCGCGCTTCCGGTGCCTCGCTTGCCCAGGCGGCCGACAAGCTAAAGCTCAAGGTCGTCACCATCGACGCCATCGACCGCACCGGCCAGCGGCCGGACGGCACGATCGTCAACGACCTGCCGCAATCGGCGGACCTCATCAAGGCCGTCTTCGAGGCCGAGCCGAACACCGAGAATGAAGGCCTGACCACTGCCGCCAACGGCTTCGTTTTCTATGAAGTCCAGTCGATCACGCCGGCGCGCGACCGCACGCTGGACGAGGTTCGCCAGAAGGTGGTGGCCGACTGGACCGCGGCCGAGACCGACAAGCGGCTCACCGCCAAGGCCGGGGAGTTGGAAAAGCGCCTCAAGGCCGGTGCGACGCTCGACGTGATCGCGGGCGAGCTTAAGCTCGAGAAGCAGACCAAGCGCGGCCTGAAGCGCGAAGCCGACGAT
>NZ_RZSR01000959.1:0-2245 GCF_004023265.1 Mesorhizobium sp. M1A.F.Ca.IN.020.06.1.1 | reverse complement strand
CGGCTTGACCATGAAGGTGTCGCCATTGGCGGACGGGCCCGGCTCAATGAAGGCCTGCATGCCGAAATAGAGTGCGGCACCCGAGGCAAGCACGACCAGGATGACCAACGAAAGGAAGAAATTCAGGAATACGACGACCTGGCTGCGCGACGCGCGCGAGCGTTTTGACGGCGGCGGCGTGCCGGCCTCGGGGCGCAGCGCCTCGGCGGCTGTCTTGGGCACGATCGGTCCTTGCGCCTGACGCTGTCCGAATTCTCCACCGCCGCCCGGATTTGTATTCATGGCGCCCTACCGTCTGATCTTGCAACGAATCCCCTAGCCGAAGTGTAGGGGCAAATTTGGCAAAAATGACGGCAGGCGGCGGACCTGCCGGTAGGCTGAATGTTCAGCCATCGTAACGTTGGAAGACGAGCGAGGCGTTGGTGCCGCCGAAGCCGAAGGAGTTCGACAGCGCCACATCGATCTGGCGCTGGCGCGGCTTGTTCGGCACGAGATCGATCGCCGTCTCGCGTTCCGGATTGTCGAGGTTGATGGTGGCGGGGGCAATGTTGTCGCGGATTGCGAGGATCGAGAAGATCGCTTCCGCGGCGCCCGCAGCGCCCAGCAGATGACCGATCGACGACTTGGTGGACGACATCGAGATCTTGGAAGCGGCATTGCCGACCAGCCGCTCCACGGCGCCGAGCTCGATCGTGTCGGCCATGGTCGAGGTGCCGTGCGCATTGATGTAGTCGATGTCGGCGGGCGAGAGCTTCGCCCGATTCAGCGCCGCCGTCATGCAGCGGAAGGCGCCGTCGCCGTCCTCGGCCGGGGCGGTGATGTGATAGGCATCGCCGGTCAGGCCGTAGCCGGTGACCTCGGCATAGATCTTGGCGCCGCGCGCCTTGGCGTGCTCGAGCTCCTCGAGGACGACGACGCCGGCGCCCTCGCCCATGACGAAGCCGTCGCGGTCGCGGTCATAGGGGCGCGAAGCGATCTCGGGCGCATCGTTGCGCTCGGTGGAGAGCGCGCGGCACGCGGCGAAACCTGCCATCGAAAGCCGGGTGATCGGCGCTTCGGCGCCGCCGGCCACCATGACGTCGGCATCGCCCCAGATGATCAGCCGCGCGGCATCGCCGATGGCGTGCGCGCCCGTCGAGCAGGCGGTGACGACAGCATGGTTCGGGCCTTTCAGCCCGTGCCGGATGGAAACCTGGCCGGAGACCAGGTTGATGATCTGTCCGGGGATGAAGAACGGGCTGATGCGGCGCGGGCCGCGCTCCTTCAGGATCATCGCGTTCTCGGCGATGCCGTCGATGCCGCCGATGCCCGAACCGATCAGCACACCGGTGGCGCACTGGTCCTCATGCGTCTCGGGCTTCCAGCCGGAATCGGCCAGCGCCTCGTCGGCCGCCGCGATGCCGTAGAGGATGAAGTCGCCGATCTTGCGCAGTTCCTTCGGCTCGAGCACGGCCTCGGGATTGAAGGTGCCGTTCGAGCCGTCGCCGCGTGGAATGACGTGGGCGATCTTGCAGGCAAGGTCGTCCACCTCGAATTCGGTGATGCGGCAGGCGGCGCTGCGGCCGGAAAGCAGTTCCTTCCAGCTGTGCTCGACACCCATGCCGAACGGCGAAAGCAGGCCAAGGCCCGTGACGACGACTCGCCTCATCGCAGGTCCTCCCCGGCGATACCCGCGGAACGCCTCAGGCCGAGGCCTTGTCGATATACTTCACGGCATCGCCGACAGTCAGGATGGTCTCGGCGGCGTCGTCTGGAATCTCGACGCCGAACTCTTCTTCGAACGCCATCACGAGTTCGACCGTATCGAGGCTGTCCGCGCCCAGATCGTCGATGAAGCTCGCCTGCTCCGTCACTTTGTCGGCATCGACGCCGAGATGCTCGATGACGATCTTCTTGACGCGCTCTGCGGTGTCACTCATTTGGGGCCTCGTCTTACGTTGTGTTGTCTTCGTTAGCGGGCGGAATGCCGCTAATCAAGCTGAAAGATGGTCTTGTGGGAAACGCAACGCCACAGGACCGGTTTTTGCCCGAACCGCCGGGTTGCCGGCCGCATTACACGAAAAACAGCGGGCGTCCAAGCCGAAATGGCTGTTTTCACAGGCGCCCGGGGCTCGGTCGCCCAGGTGTGTGAGATTCAGCTCAAGCCGAGCCGAAAATGGCGGCTTTCGAGGGCCGGAGCGGAAGCGCAGGAAGCCGCCGTTTGCAGGCCGGCATCACCTGAATCTCACATACCCTAGATCATCGC
>NZ_RZSR01000958.1:0-2248 GCF_004023265.1 Mesorhizobium sp. M1A.F.Ca.IN.020.06.1.1 | reverse complement strand
GCTACACCCTCTCCCAGTCCCTTCAGGACTATGGCGCGATGCTTGGGGCGGTCAAGTCCCTCGGCGAGGAGGACGAGACGCTGCTGCAGGGCGGGCGCAAGCCCTGCCACGCCCTTTCCCAAGCCCCATAGGGCCGAGGCGCGATGCCTGGGGAGGTCAAGTCCCTCGGCGAGGAGGACGAGACGCTGCTGCAGGGCGGGCGCTAGCCCTGCCACGCCCGCTCCGAAGCACCATAAAGCCGAGGCGCAGTCCCAGGGCTGGTCGAACCCCTCGGCGAGGGCGACGAGACGCTGCTGTAGGACGGGCTCAAGCCCTGCCGCGCCCTTTCCGAGAGCCCCGAGTACCAAGGCGCGATGCTGCGGGTCCTCAAGTCCCTCGGCAAGGAGGACGAGACGCTGCTGCAGGGCGGGCGCGAGCCCTCCCACACCCGTTCCGAGACCCTCCAGGGCTGCGGCGCGATGCCTAGGGTCGACGAGCCCCTCGGCGAGGAGGACGAGACGCTGTCGCAAGGCGGGCTCAAGCTCCGCCACGCCCGTTCCGAGGCCCTCCAGGGCCGAGGCGCGATGCGAGGGGTCATCAAGTCCTTCAGCGAGGACGACGAGACGCTGTTGGAGCTCTGGCGCAAGCCCTGCCACACCCGCTCCGAGGCCTTTCAGGGCCGTGGCGCGATATCCGGGTTCACCCAGTTCTTCGGCGAGGAGGACGAGACGTTGTTGCAGGGCGGGCGCAAGCGCTCCTGCACCCTTTCCCAAGCCCCTCAGGGCCGAAGCACGATCGAAGGGCTGGTCGAGCCTCTCGGCGAGGAGGACGAGACGCTTCTGCAGGGCGGGCACAAGACCTGCCACACCTGGTCCGAGGGCCTCCAGGGCCGCGGCGCGATGCCAGGGGCAGTTAAATCCTTCGGCGAGGAGGACGAGACGCTGCTGCAGGGCGGGCGCAAGCCCTGCAGCGCCCCTTCCGAGGCCCCATAGGGCCGAAACCCGATCGAAGGGCTGGTCAAGTCCCTCGGCGAGCGCAACGAGACGGAGTTGGAGCTCGGGCGCAAGCCCCGCCACGCCCTCTCCGAGGCCCCATAGAGCCGAGGCGCGATACAGCGGCTCGGCAAGCCCCTCGACGAGCGCGACGAGGCGCTGCTGCTGCACTGTGGTGAGGCAATTCAAGTTGGGCGCGAGGGATTGGATCACGCTGGGATGCATCAACACGGCAGAGGGGTCGACACCTGGCTGGGGCTCCGTCAACTTGTTCCAGATGGCTTGAACCCGGATAGCCCTTTGGCGGCTTTCTTGAGGTACGATCACCATGGTGGCGACGCGCAGCTGTTGATTTGTCTGCGACATCATCAGCAGACCGATCGGGCTGAGCCGCTCGGCAATCTCACCGAGCAGTTCCGGCTGCAGATGAAGGACGCTACTGCTGGGCTGGGGGGAAACGCTCGATGCTTGCGGCTCACCGCGCGTCTGCTCCACCACAGAACAGGATGATTGGCCCGGTCCTTCAACGCCAACCGCCGGCCCGGCGGAAGAATCGTCCGTGATGCTACCTTCCATGGCGCTAAATACCGAGATGGGCGCCTTGCCCCGCTCCTCAATGCCCCTCACAACTCACCTCCTGTGGGACGACAAACTCAATGAGATCATCAGCAATAGACGTGCCACCTGGAGCCGCCGACAACCACCATTGTCGCGATGATGTCGTCGTCTCGCCCGCGTCGGCGGCGAGCAGGATCTGGGCCCGATTGAGTTTGCGCGCCGGACGCTTACCGCTACGCAGCATCGCAGTGAGTTCGTCGCGTTCGGGTTGGTCGAGATTGACGCGCAGGACAATCTGGAGCGCGCAGTGGGGTTGGATCGAGCTGGCTTTGCCAAGGGTGCTAACCGACGATGCGGTTAGCAACGGCGTCAAACAACGAGACGGCGAATCGAATCGAACTGTGCCGATCTTACGGTCGAACTCAAGAAGCCCGGTGTCACCCGGCGCAAGGCTGTTCAGCTGTTACCCCTGAAGGCGCCGCCATGACGCCCTCAAAGCCAGAGAGGCGCAATATGTGCATTCACGGCATCTTCTCAGAGAGGGTAGGCGAGGATTTCGAACTGCTGTTGCGGATTCGGACTGTCTTACATCCTAAGGCAATAGTGCTGCCAGGGCGCGAGCCCGATACTCCGGCTGGGCAAGTCCGTCGGCAAGGGCAGCGAGGCGCCGTTGTTGCTCGGGCTCAAGCCCTGCCACGCTTGTCCCGAAAGCTTGGAGG
>NZ_RZSR01000957.1:0-2256 GCF_004023265.1 Mesorhizobium sp. M1A.F.Ca.IN.020.06.1.1 | reverse complement strand
ATCCGGCACTGCTCAAGCTGATGGCGACGATCATGGGCGCCGCTCCGCGGCTCGCCGCCATCATCACGCGCCGCCCGCATGTGTTCGACGGTCTACTCGATCCGGCGTTGCTCGCGGAACTGCCCGACCGTGCCTATTTGTCGGCGCGGCTTGCGGCTTTCATCGACGGAGACCGCGCCTATGAGGAGGTCCTTGACCGGCTGCGCATCTTCGCCTCCGAGCAGAAATTCCTGATCGGCGTGCGGCTGCTTGCGGGCTCCATCGATCCCGGGCGCGCCGGTCGCGCCTTCTCCGACCTGGCCGATCTCACGATCGAAGCGGCGCTCAACGCAGTCATCGCCGAGTTCGCGTTGCGCCATGGCAGGATTGCCGGGGGCAGGGTCGCGCTCCTCGGCATGGGCAAGCTGGGCAGCCGCGAGCTCACTGCCGGCTCGGATGTCGATCTGATCCTGCTTTACGACCACGATGCGGATGCGGAAGACTCCGATGGCGAGAAGCCGCTGGCGCCCTCACACTACTACACCCGCATAACGCAGCGGCTGATCGCCGCCGTCTCGGCGCCGACGGCCGAAGGCGTCCTGTATGAGCTCGACCTTCGCTTGCGCCCCTCCGGCAACAAGGGGCCCGTCGCCACCCATGTCGACGCCTATAAGAAATATCAGCGGCAGGATGCCTGGACCTGGGAGCATATGGCGCTGGCACGAGCACGCGCCATCGGCGGTGACGCAGCGCTTTGCGCCGAGGTCGAAGACGAGGTTGCGGCGGTTCTTGCCCAGCCGCGCGACGGCGCCAAGGTGAAGGCGGATGCCTCCGAGATGCGGGCGCTGATCGACACGGAAAAGCCGCCGCGCGATCTCTGGGACATCAAGCTGATCCCCGGCGGCCTGATCGACCTTGAATTCATCGCCCAGGTCGCGGTCATCACCGGCGCGGTCGAGGCTGGTAGGCGGGCAACCGCGACGGCGGAAGTGCTGGCGCGGCTGGCCCCCGGTTTCGCTGCGCCTGATGTTCGGCAGGAGCTTTGCGAGGCCTGGAGGCTCTATCTCGCGCTGACCCAGATGATCAGGCTCTGCCTTACCGGCGAGTTCCAGCGCGACGATGTTCCGCCGGGGCTTTCTGATCTGCTTCTGGCGGCCACCGACCTGCCGGATTTCGGTGTGCTCGAAGCGCATCTCAAGGAGACGTCGCGGAAGGTTCGGAAGGATTTCGAGCTTCTGCTTCGCGCGGGAGCGTCGATCTCGCGAGGTTAATCCACGCGTCATTCCTTGGCGCCAGCGTTTCGAATTTCAGCGCGCCAGCTAAGCCGCCACCTTGACCATGGGCGGCGCCTTCTTCAGCGGGATGCGCACCGAAACGATGGTGCCGACGCCTTCGGTGGAGCGAATCTTCAGCGCGCCCCCCTGCAGTTCGGCGAGCGAACGCGAGATGGCGAGGCCCAGGCCGGAACCGGTGTGGTTCTTGGAGAACTGGTTTTGCACCTGCTCGAACGGCCGCCCGAGCTTGCTCAGCGCCTGCTTCGGGATACCGCAGCCATTGTCCTCGATGGTGAGCACCAGCGCGCCTGAGGCGCTGCGCGCCCTGACCGTGATCTTGCCGCCCTGTCCGGTGAACTTCACCGCGTTGGAGAGCAGATTGATTGCGATCTGCTTGATCGCGCGGCGGTCGGCGTAGAGCCGCATCGCATCGGCGATGCGCGTCTCTACCGTGATCGACTTCTCCGCCGCCTGCAGCGAGATGACGCGAACCGTTTCCCTGATCAGCGGGCAGAGGTCGATTTCCTCGCGGTCAAGCGAGAACTGGCCGGCCTCGATCTTCGACATGTCGAGAATGTCGTTGATGACGCCGAGCAGGTATTTGCCGCTGCCGTTGATGTCGCTGGCATATTCCTCGTAGCGCTCGGAACCAAGCGGTCCGAACAGGCCTTGCTGCATCAGCTCGGAGAAGCCGATGATGGCGTTGAGCGGCGTGCGCAGTTCATGCGACATATTGGCGAGGAATTCGGACTTCGCCCGGTTGGCGGCCTCGGCGCGCTCGGTTTCCTTCATGTATTTGCGATTGAGCTCGACAAGCTCCTTGGCGCGTTCCTCCTCGGCGCGGCGGGCGAGGCTAAGATCGTGGATCGTCGCCATCAGGCGGCGCTCGCTGTCGACCAGCTTTTCCTGATGCAGCTTGATCTGGGTGATGTCGGAGCCGACCGAGACGATGCCGCCGTCTCTGGTCCTGAGCTCGTTGACCTGCAGCCAGCGTCCGTCGGCG
>NZ_RZSR01000956.1:0-2260 GCF_004023265.1 Mesorhizobium sp. M1A.F.Ca.IN.020.06.1.1 | reverse complement strand
GCCCCGCCTTCAGCGGAATGCCGAGCAGCTGCGCCATCTCGCCGGCGTCCGGTCCCAGGATATGGGCGCCGAGCACTTTCCGCGACGCGCCGTCGACCACCAGCTTCATCAGCATCTTTTCGTCACGGCCCGACAGCGTGTGCCGCATGGGACGGAAAGACGCGCGATAGATCTCGATGTCCGGGAAGCGCTTGACCGCCTCGTCCTCGGACAAGCCGACGGTGCCGATCTCGGGCTGCGAAAACACGGCCGTCGGAATGGTATCATGGTCTGGCGCTGTCGGATTGCCTTTGAAGGCTGTCTCGATGAAACACATCGCTTCGTGGATGGCGACCGGCGTCAGTTGCACGCGGTGGGTGACGTCGCCGATCGCCCAGATATTGTCGATGCTGGTGCGGGAAAATTCATCGACGATGATCGCGCCGGTCTTGCCGAGCTCAACGCCGACGCCTTCGAGGCCCATATTCTCCGTGTTCGGGATGCGGCCGATCGCCAGCATGACCTGGTCGACGGTCAGCGTCTGACCACTGGAGAGCAGCACGTCCAGTCTGCCTTCAGCGGTCTTGCGCACCCATTCCGAGATCGAACGGCAGAGGATCCTGATCCCCTTCTTCTCCATTGTCTCGTGCAGCGAGCGGCGAAGGTCCATATCGAAGCGCGAAAGAATTTCTTGGCCACGGTAGACCAGCGTGGTGTCGACGCCCAGTCCATGAAAGATGTTGGCGAATTCGACGGCGATATAGCCGCCGCCCTCGATCATGATCGCCTTCGGCAATTCCTTGAGATCGAAGGCTTCGTTGGAGAAGATGCAATATTCGTGGCCGGAAAGCGCCGGGTGCGGAGCCGGACGGCCGCCCGTGGCGATCAGGATCTGGTCGGCGCTGACGGTGCGGTCTTCGGCAGTGAGATAGACGGAATGTGGATCGACCAGCACGGCGCGCGAGTGGAAGGCCTCGCCGCCCGCACCTTCGACATTCCTCTTGTAGATCGCCTCCAGCCTGGCGATCTCCTTGTCCTTGTTGGCGACCAGCGTCGGCCAGTCGAAGCTTGCCTCGGGCACCATCCAGCCATAGCCGGCGGCATCGGCGAAATGTTCGGGGAATTGCGAGGCATAGACATAAAGTTTCTTCGGCACGCAGCCGCGGATGACGCAAGTACCGCCATAGCGATACTCCTCGGCAATGGCGACGCGCTTGCCGAGCGAGGCGGCCACACGGGCCGCCCTCACCCCGCCGGAGCCGCCGCCGATGACGAAGAGATCATAGTCGTAACCGGCCATCGAAAGGACTCCTGCGCAATGGAAGTGTGTCACAGGTAGGCGGACAGCAGGCAAAAGAAAAGCCCGGAAATCCGGGCTCTTCTGGTCAAGTCGGCCGTCGGCCGCTTGAAACGGATCAGTTCTGCGAATTGTCGGCAGGAGCCGAGTTGTCGGCAGGAGCCTGGTCGTCTGCAGGCGCCGAATTATCGGCAGGAGCGGAGCCGTCGGCAGGAGCGGCCGCATCCTTCGCAGGCTTGGCAGGAGCCGCGGCCTTTGCGGCGGCGGCGAGCGTTTCGCCGACCTGCTGGGCGAGGTCGCGGGCGACCCCGTTCTGCCAAATGTCTGCCGCCTTCACCAGGTCGCGCGTGACCGCCGGGCCGCTGTCGAGCAGCTTCTTGCCGGCTTCCGAGCTGTAGAAAGTGGCGATATCGTTGAGGTCCTTTTCGGAAAACACCTTGGCGTAGGCGAGCGCCGCCTCCTTCTCCAGGTCGGCGCGGCGCGCCGCCAAGCCCATGGCCTTTTCGGTGACCGTCTTGCCGATCAGTTCCTGCATGTCGGGGTTCTTCTGGATCAGCTGGTTCTCAAGCGCGGCCGCCGCCTGCGGCAGGATATTGTCGAACGGGTCGGTAGCGTGGATAGCCGCAACTGCGGCCCGTGCGGCCTTCAGATGCGATTCGCTGATATCCTGCGAAAACGCCGGCGAGGACAGCGCAAGCACCGCTGAGGCCGCCAGAATGGTCGAAAGGCGGCGAACCCGTTTATGCAACATCATGGTCGATAGAACTCCCTGGTTTTCGGGCGGCATGGACGGTTTGGATGCCGTCGCCGCCGGCGATGACGGCGGTTGACGCCAGCCCGATGAATAGACCGTGCTCGACAACGCCTGGAATGGCGAAGAGAGCATTCGAAAGCGCTCTTGTATCCGGAATGCGGCCAAAAGATGCATCGAGGATAAAGTGGCCGCCGTCTGTAACAAATGGCTGCCCCCCCGTCATCCTCAAT
>NZ_RZSR01000955.1:0-2265 GCF_004023265.1 Mesorhizobium sp. M1A.F.Ca.IN.020.06.1.1 | reverse complement strand
CCCACAGCGCCCGCGCGAACACGTTGCGCTTGCCCTTGCGCGGCGCCAGCTCCACATCGCTGACCAGCTTCGCGCCGCCCTCGCGCCGCTCCAGCGTGATCTTGCGGCTGTGGAAGGCTTCCAGCTCGGCGCGGTGGGCGACGCTGATGACGGTGACCTTCGGCAATGCCTGGACCACCGTCTGCATCATCTTGTCCTGGCTCTTCTCGTCCAGCGCCGAGGTCGCCTCGTCCAGCACGACGATGTCTGGCTCGTGCAGCAGCAGGCGCGCGAAGGCGAGGCGCTGCTTTTCGCCGCCGGAGAGCGTCTGGTCCCACGGCGCCTCTTCCTCGATCCTGTCCCGCAGGTAGCCGAGGCCGACCTTGTCGAGGGCGGCGTCGATCTCGTCCACCGTCCAGTTGTCGGCGGCGGCCGGATAGGCGACCGCGCGCCGCAGCGTGCCGGTCGGGATGTAGGGGCGTTGCGGCAACATGAACAGCCGCTTGCCGGCATGGAAATTGACGCTGCCGCCGCCCCAGGGCCACAGGCCCGCGACGGCCCGCACCAGCGTCGACTTGCCGGTGCCGGATTCGCCCGCGACCAGCACCCGCTCGCCCGGGTTGATCTCGACCTTCGTCTCCTTGACCACGCCGGTGCCGTCATTGAGGGTGACGGAGAGATCGTCCAGGCTGAGCATGGCGCCGTTTTGCGTCTCGCCGCGCCGGATGCGCCCAAAGGACTCGCTCTCTTCGGCGCGCTCCAGCCCGTCGAGCGACATCATCAGCGAAGCGACGCGGCGCGCCGAGGCGTTCCAATCGGCCAGGCGCGGATAATTGTCGACCAGCCAGCCGAACGCGCCTTGCACGATGGCAAAGGCGGAGGCCGCCTGCATGACCTGGCCGAGCGACATCGAGCCTTCGAGGAATTTCGGCGCGCAGAGCAGCACCGGCACCACCGGCGCGAACAGCATCGACCCTTGCGAGACAATCGCGGTGCGCATGTGCTGTCCGGTCAGCAGCGCCCATTGCCTCAGCACATGGCCGAAATTCCTGTCGATGCCGCTGCGCTCCTCCGCCTCGCCGCCGAGCAGCGCGATGCTTTCGCCGTTTTCGCGGACGCGCGTCAGCGTATAGCGGAATTCGGCTTCCGCCTGGTTCTTCCGCTCCGAAAGCTGCACGAAATGGCGGCCGATGACCACCATCGAGGTCGAGGTGATGGCGGCATAGATGACCGCGGTGACGACGAGGAAGCCGGGGATGGTGATGCTCTCGCGGCCGAGCGGCAAGGTGAGCGCGCCGCCGATGGTCCACAGCACGACGATAAAGGTCGAGGCCGCCAGAAAGGCGTTGAGGACGCCGGAGATGAAATCGACGGGGGACTCGGTGGCGATGCGCAGATCTTCGGTGAGACGGGCTTCGGGGTTCGAGTGGTCGCCGGCGACGAGGTTCAGCTGATAGTAGCGGCCGCTGGCCAGCCAGCGCGCGATGACAGATGTGGTGAGCCAGGAGCGCCAGCGGCGCTGGATCGTCATACGCAGATAGACCTGAGCGACGACGAGGCTGGCGCTTCCGGCGACTAGCGGCACGAAGACGGCGCTCAGCATATAGACGGTGTGGACATTGCGCTGTTCGATGGCGTCGAAGAAGGCGCGGTTCCAGACATTGATGCCATACTGGAAGCCGACATTGACGCAGATCAGCACCAACAGCCCAATCGTAAACGGCCATGCGAGCTTGTCGCCATTCCGGCCCCAGTAGCCGCGCCCGCTGATCCAGAACCGCCTAAAGAGGTACTTCCTGCGCGCCTGCTCGGCCTCCTCGGGCGTCAGCTTCGGACCGGGCTCGACGGATTCCGGCGGCGGCGGCGCCGGTTCGCCGACGGCCTCCGGCGTGGCTTCGGCCGGCTCCTCTTGCTCGGGCGATTGCTTCGGGGGCGACCTTTCTTCGCGGGGTCTTTCCGGGTGCAAGCTTTCCGGCGGCGACTTTTCCGGCCGCGTCTTGCCCGGGGGTGCCTTCGCTGCGCCGGTCTTTGCGGGGCGCGACTTCCCGGCACCGCGCGGCTGGGCGCCGTCGGCCGATCTTGGCTTGAGCTTTGCTTCAGACATCAGCCGACAACGGCTCAAAAATCAGAAGGTTTCACGATCTCGGCGAGAGATGTTGCCTGCCCGCTCGGGCCTCGACCTCACCTCACCCGGCAAAACCCCGCCGCGCGACGGCCATGCCTTCCCACATCAGCTTGATCCCGAGCGCGCCGACCACGGCGCCGGCGGCGCGGTCGATCCAGTGC
>NZ_RZSR01000954.1:0-2265 GCF_004023265.1 Mesorhizobium sp. M1A.F.Ca.IN.020.06.1.1 | reverse complement strand
ATGTAGAACAGCGATCCCTGGAAGCTGTCGCCGGCATTGAGCAGCAGCACGTTCTGACCTTCGAGCTTCTTGCGCTCCTGCGCGATCGCCGTGACCAGCCGGCCGGCGCCGCCAATGCACTCGCCTTTGGTCTCCTCCTCCGCTGAACAGGTCGACTCGTATTTGTTGTTGCCTTCGATGCGGCTATGCCAATCGTTGAAATGCAGGATGTTCAGCGTGTAGTCGGCAAAAGACGGTCCGGCCGAGAGGCCAAGTGCTGATGCGGAAAGGGCGGCAATGGCGGCAAATTTCTTCATTCTCGTCTCCCGGATGAGCTGACTTGAAGTGCTTAAAGCCCTCGCTTGGCTGGAAGGTAACAGTCAGCTTCGGGTCATGTTCACATCGCGTTTTGGCCGATGCAAGCGGAAATCGGGAGGAGGTTTGCCGGCACAAAAAAGGACGGCGGCTCGCGCCGCCATCCTCAACAAAGTCGATCTCTGCCTGAGCTCAGGCCCGGCGCGTCAGCACGAAATTCTGACCACTGGAGCTGGTGCAGTTGAGCTGGCTGGTAGAGACCATCAGGCAGTTGAAGCTAACCGGCGTCTGGCGGATCAGCGAGGTGCCGTGGATCTCGACCGAGGTCGCGCCGGTCATGGTGTAGCTGCCCTCGGACAGCTTCTGGCCGGTATCAGTCGCGACGGTGGTGAAGCTGCCGGCCGCGAAAGTCGAGAGGCCGGTGCCCTTGGCGTCGATCCAGTTGCCCTCGACGCCCTTGGGCGCCGCTGCGATCGGCTCCGAAGGGCCGGTGGTGGTGCAGGCGGCCGCGGCCAGAAGGCTTGCCGCGGCGCCTGCCGAAAGCAATTTGCGCGCAATGGTCATTTAGAATCCTCTCCTCTCGCGTCGGCCCGAAAACCGATCTCCGATCTTCGGAAAAGCACGATGCGTGCATTCAAAGTGCTAGAGTACTTTGTGCGTCCGAAGGAACGCCCGTTTCTCTAGGCCGCCCGTCTTCAATCGCCCGATTTTCGGGCGATTGCAAGGTGGAGACGCGGGTAGGCTTGGCTGCTATCGCACCAGGATGTTGCGGAACTGCCACGGATCGTCCTTGTCCAGATCCTCGGGGAAAAGCCCCGGGCGATTATCAAGCGGCGTCCAGTCGGTGTAGTAGCCCCTGACTGGCCCGAGATAGGGAAGCTGCACTTCCAGGCAGCGCCGGTAGTCCATCTCGTCGGCCTCCACGATGCCGGCCATCGGATTTTCCAACGCCCAGACCATGCCGGCGAGCACCGCCGAGGTGACCTGCAGGCCGGTGGCGTTCTGGTAAGGCGCCAGCTTGCGCGCCTCGGCCAGCGACAGCTGTGAGCCGTACCAATAGGCGTTCTTGGCATGGCCGTAGAGCAGCACGCCGAGCTCGTCGACGCCGTCGACCAGCTCGTTCTCGTCGAGCACGTGATGCACCGGTTGCGCCTTGCCGGCGGCGCCGAACATCTCGTGCAGCGACAGCACGGCATCGTTGCAGGGGTGATAGGCATAATGGCAGGTCGGGCGATACTGAACCTTGCCCTTCTTGCCGCGCACGGTGAAGAAGTCGGCGATCGAGATCGCCTCGTTGTGGGTCACCAGGAAGCCATATTGCGGGCCGGGCGTCGGGCACCAGGAGCGCACGCGCGTGTTGGCGCCCGCCTGCTCCAGATAGATCGCCGCTTGCGAGCCGTGCTTGTGCTTCTTGCCGTTCTTCGGCGTCCAGGTCTCATGCGTGCCCCAGCCGAGCTCGGCCGGCTGCAGGCCTTCCGAGATGAAGCCCTCGACCGACCAGGTGTTCCAGAATACGTCCATCGGCTTCGGCTTCTTGGTGCGCTGGGTATCGCGCTCGGCGATGTGGATGCCCTTGACTCCGGCCTTCTTCATCAGCTTCGCCCAGCCCTCGCGGTCGTGCTCCGGCGGGACCACAAACTCGAGCCCGAGATCGTTGGCGAGGTTGACCAGTGCCTGCTTGACGAACCAGGAGACCATGCCAGGATTGGCGCCGCAGCAGGAGATCGCCGTAGTGCCGCCGGGAGCCTTCTCCTTCTCCTGGCGCACGCTCTCGCGCAGCGCGTAATTGGTGCGCGAGGCATTGTCGGCCTTGTCGTCGAAATAGAAGCCGAGCCACGGCTCGACCACCGTATCGATATAGAGCACGCCGAGCTTGCGGCAGAGCTTCATCAACTCGAGCGAGGAGGTGTCGACCGACAGGTTGACGCACATGCCCTGACCGCTGCCATTGGTGAGAAGCGGGGTCAGAAG
>NZ_RZSR01000953.1:0-2270 GCF_004023265.1 Mesorhizobium sp. M1A.F.Ca.IN.020.06.1.1 | reverse complement strand
GCCGTCGCCGGTCGTATCCTGGAAGGAGCGCGGATAGATCTGGTAGACCACGCAGCCGCGCCACCATTCGGCATTCCCACCAGCCATTACGAACCCTTCCCGGCGTGGGCGTTTCCGGCCGCCCTGCGCTCGATCATGAAATTGACGGTGCGGCCGGGCAGCGGCCGCGCCAGGTCGATCGCCTGCGTGTCGATCGCCGAACGCCACTCGTAGCCATCTCGCAGCGGCAAGGTGAAGACGCATTGGCGGCGGTCGCCATTGACCATGACGGCAAGGCGACCGCGCTGGCTATCGCCGAGGATCATGACGAGGCGGTGTCGGCCGGGGTCGTTCCAGTCGGCCTCGCCGAGCGGCACGCCGGTTTCGGTCAACCACTCGACGTCCGGGATTTCCATTCCGTCTGCAGCTTTGCCGGTCAGGAAATTCGTGTCGGATAACGGCGGAAAGGCACGGCGCAGTTGCGCAAGCGCTGCTGTGTACCGCTCCAGCGCCCGGTCGCGGCCGGCCCAGTCGAGCCAGGTGATGGCGTTGTCCTGCGCATAGGCG
Source organism: Mesorhizobium sp. M1A.F.Ca.IN.020.06.1.1 (assembly GCF_004023265.1). Classification (NCBI taxonomy): domain Bacteria; kingdom Pseudomonadati; phylum Pseudomonadota; class Alphaproteobacteria; order Hyphomicrobiales; family Phyllobacteriaceae; genus Mesorhizobium; species Mesorhizobium sp. M1A.F.Ca.IN.020.06.1.1. Next base: position 1,724 of record NZ_RZSR01000953.1, on the reverse strand, counting down.
TTGTTGTTGCCCTTCTGTGTGCGGCCGAACTCGTCGCCGGCGGTCAGCATGATGGTGCCGCGCGAGGCAAAGAGCGTCGCAAGCAGCGCGCGCTGGTCACCGAAGCGGGCCTTGGCGATTTCGGCGTCATCGGTCTCGCCCTCGACACCGTTGTTCCACGACAGATTGTCATTGTGGCCGTCGCGATTGTGCTCGCCGTTGGCCGCATTGTGCTTCTTCTCATAGGCAACGATGTCGGCCAGCGTCATGCCGTCATGCGCGGCGATGAAATTGACGCTGCGGCTCACCGGCTGGCCCGCCCTGCCGAAGACATCGGAGGAGCCGGCAAGCCGCGTGGCTAAAGCGCCGATCGCGCCCGCGTCGCCGCGCCAAAAGCGCCGGACGTCATCGCGATAGCGGTCGTTCCATTCAAGGTATGGCGGCCGGAAATTGCCGAGCTGGTAGCCGGTCGCGCCAATATCCCATGGCTCGGCGATCAGCACGCGGTCGGCGAGCACGGGGTCGCCGGCGATGGCTTCGAGAAGCGGCGCCTCCGGATCGAACGTGCCGTCAACGCGGCCGAGCACCGGCGCCAGATCGAAGCGGAAGCCGTCGACGCCGGCATGGCGGACGAAATGGCGCAGCGTGTCGAGCACCATCCTCTGCACGACCGGGTGGTCGCAGGCGACGGTGTTGCCGGTGCCGGTGTCATTGGCCAGTCGGCCGTCCGGCATGTGCCGGTAATAGGTCCGGGCGTCGAGGCCGCGCAGCGACAGTGTCGGCCCGAGCCGGTCGCTTTCGCCGGTGTGGTTGAAGACGAGGTCGAGGATCGTGCCGATACCCGCTTCACTCAGCGCCGCGACGGTATCGCGCAATTCGCTCAGGCCGCCCGGTGCCAGGCGGGGATCGAGCGCCATGAAGGTGACGGGGTTGTAGCCCCAGGCATTGTTCAGCCCCAGCGGCGGCAAATGGCGCTCGTCGATCGAGGCCGTGATCGGCATCAACTCGACGGCGGAAACGCCGAGACGCTTCAGATGCTCGACGACAGCCGGATGGGCAAGCGCCGCGATGGTGCCGCGCTGGGCCTCGGGGACGTCCGGATGCAGCATGGTGAAGGAGCGGACGTTGAGTTCGTAAATCAGGCCGCCGGGCCGGAACAGCGGCGGCTGGGGCGGCTGCGGTTTGGGCAGGGAATGAGCAATTGCCTTTGGCATGAGCGAGGACGTGTCGGCGCCTTCATTGCGTTTGGCGGCCAGCCTCCAGTGATATTGGTATGGACGATCGACCTCGACGGCATACGGATCGATGAGAAGCTTGTTCGGATCGAACCAGAGGCCGCGCTCCGGCGCATAGTCGCCGTCGGCGCGAAAACCGTAACGCGTGCCGTTCCCAAGGCCGGGGACAAGGAGTGCATGCACGCCCTCGCCTTCCGGGTTGAGTTCCAGCCGGTCGATCTCGCGCGCGCCGCTATCGTCGAAGAGCGAGACCCAAAGACGTCTGGCCGATGAGGAGCAAACGGCAAAGCGGATGCCTTCGGGAGTGATGCTGGCGCCGAGGGTCATGCGGGCCTCTCCCCTTCTCCCCTTGTGGGAGAACGTGGATCGGCGCGCAGCGCCGAGACGGATGAGGGGCGTTGGAAGGAAAGAGGCGTCGATGTTCTGGACACGGGTTTGCGCCAAGCTGGAGCACCCCTCAACCGTCCGAACTTCGCTCGGCCACCTTCTCCCACAGGGGGAGAAGGTGGC
>NZ_RZSR01000952.1:0-2283 GCF_004023265.1 Mesorhizobium sp. M1A.F.Ca.IN.020.06.1.1 | reverse complement strand
GCCTGCAACAGATGCGTCTTGCCCAGGCCGACGGTCGCATGGAGAAAGAGCGGGTTGAAGCGCACCGCGCTCGACTGCGATTCCGCCACCGCCTTGGCCGCCGCGAAAGCAACACGGTTCGAAGGGCCTTCGATGAACGAAGTGAAAGTGTAGCGCGGGTCGAGCGGCGACCCCAGCACATTGTGGCGGAACTCGGTCTCCACTGGCACGCCCTGGCGGGGCGCCGGCGTCCGTTCCACCCGACCGGCGCTCGCGGTGCCGGCGGCAAGCGCGGTCTGGGCCTGCTTGGTCATCTTGCGCGCCGGCGCGATCTCCGGCTCGACATTGTTGCGGCCCTGCCGCGTGGCGGTCCGCACGACGATCTCGATCTTGAGAAGGTCGGGATCCTCGTGCCTCCACAGTTCGGCGATAAGATCAAGGTAATGGCCGTTGATCCACGACCGCAGGAAGGCCGTCGGTACGGAGATGCGGACCATTCCGCGCGACGCCTCGGCAACCTTCATGCGGCCAAACCAGCTCGAATAGACCTCGGCTCCCAGACGCGCCTTCAATTGGGCCTTGACCCGCTCGAACTTCTGTTCAGCGTCGCTGGATGCCGCCATGTCGTCCCCTCCGACGATAGTTGCTGGGAATGGGAGTTCGCCCGCAATCTCCCCTTCGATGCCGCTCTGCATGATCAAGTTCCTTGTCTCTCGTACCCTTTTTCCGCCGGGAGTGCGCCTCCTGCACCCTGGGTCCGGCGACGTTTTTCGCTGCGCCTCTATCGCCGCCGCCGGCGATATCGTTGCAACGTTGCGCAAGGGACCTCTGCCGGCTCTCGCAAGCCGGCTTGATCATGCCAAGACAATGCAACACCGCCCGGCGAAAATGCCGGCCCAACGTCGACTGCCATGTACAATTACGCCAGTCCCCTACCCGCACCGAAGAGACAAACCATGCCGCACGCGGAATTGCTCCGCGTCATGAATTCCGCCATTTTTTGCTGGCCGATTCAGGCTGGGTTAAGGGCAGGTGCCCGTCCCTTCGATGGATGGACATTACCGAAATCGCTGTGGATAGGGCAAGGCCACGTCTAACGGATTTTTAACGAATCTGGTTACCGGAGACGTGTTCAAAGCAGGTGCCACTGCGGCCCATTTTCATAAAGCCATTGTGATTCAAACCCTTTTCCGTGGAATGTGAAAAAGGCCACACCTTCGGAAATTTTCTGAAATAATTCTCTTGACAGCTACTTGTCCCCCGCCGCTCCTCCGCGAGTTGAACAAGCTGTGGATGACCGTCTGTAAGCTTTTGAAAATTATATGGATTTTGTGGCAGGCTCATCTATGGTCGTGCCCGCATCCAGCGGTCGTCGACATGAGCGATTATGTATATGCCGGCAAAACACTGGCTACTTTGAAATTCGGCCCAAGCGTCGTTGTCCGACCGTTCTTTTTAAGTACTTGCCGGCAAACGAAAAAACCCGGCCTGTGCGGCCGGGTTCAAGGATAACGGTTCTAAAGGGAAGTCGGTCAGGCCGACAGCACCTTGACCCGCTGGGCCAGCCGCGAAACCTTGCGGGAAGCCGTGTTCTTGTGGAGGACACCCTTGGTTGCGGCGCGCATCAATTCCGGCTCCGCGGCCTTGAGCGCTTCGAGCGCAGCAGCCTTGTCGCCGGCGGCGAGCGCCTCTTCGACCTGGCGAACATAGGTGCGGACGCGCGACCGACGGTTCTTGTTGATCGCCGCCCGGCGGGCGATCTTGCGCGTTGCCTTTTTGGCCGAGGACGTATTGGCCATGATGCCTCTCTTCTGATCTGGTGGGCGCCAGCGGGTCGCAGGGCGCAAAAAACAAACGGGCAGCCACGGGCCGCCTCGGTTGGTGCGGCTTATAGTTCAGCTTTTCCGGCGCGTCAACGCCGCTTCGCGGTCTTTTTGGGGCTTGAAGCCGTACCGCGCTGAAACGGGTCCGCACGCCTAAAGCAGTTGTCTTTGTGTATGCCCGGCTTCTTGCCAAAATCGCGGCACGCATTAGGCCGACAAGCCCTAGTGGTTGCTGAAATTCGGCTTCCGCTTCTCGACGAAGGCGGCCATACCCTCCTTCTGGTCATCGAGCGCAAACAGCGAGTGGAAAAGGCGGCGCTCGAAGCGCAGCCCCTCGGCAAGCGTCGTCTCGAAAGCGCGGTTGACGGCTTCCTTCGTCATCATCACCGACGGCAGGGAAAACTCGGCGATCTTCGCTGCCGCTTTCAGCGCCTCCTCGACCAGCTCGGCCGCCGGCACCACTCGCGACACCAGTCCGCAG
>NZ_RZSR01000094.1:0-10170 GCF_004023265.1 Mesorhizobium sp. M1A.F.Ca.IN.020.06.1.1 | reverse complement strand
AAGAGGATGCCGGAGGGCACGTTGTAAGCCGCGACCGAGTCGTCGCCGATCATCTGCCAGATCCGCGGCGGCTCGGCGGAGGAGGGGCCTGACGGATACGAGCCGCAGAGCGTGCGTTTGAGCAGGCCAGGCTTGGCGAGATGGTCGATGCCCTTGATGCCGTACATGTCGCCAGCGGCGATCGGGTGCAGCGTGGTGATCGCTCTCGGATGCCCTTCCGCATCGAAGCGCTCGCCGATCGCGGCGAGCACGGCGTCGGGGCAGCCGAGGCCGCTCGAGGACGACACCGAGACAACCATGCCGTCCTTGATCAGGCTGGCGGCATGCGCTGCCGTGACGAGCTTGCTCACGCGAGGCTCCCGAGTTGCGGATCGATGATCACGGCCTTGCCGGTCTTCGATGATTGCAGTGCTGCTTCGGCGGATGCCAGCGACCAAATGCCGTCCTCGCCGGTGGCCGAAGGCTGGCCTTCGCCGCGGATCGCGGCATGGAACTGGCGCAGCGAGCGGGTGTAGAGGTCCTCGCGATCGAAGCTCAGCTCTTCCTCGCCATTTGCAGTGCGCAGCAGCACCGAGCCGACCGGCTTCTGCGTCATCACATCGGTGGCGATCAGCGAGCCCTCCGACCCATGCACTTCGAAACCGATGCCGGCGAACTTGGTCGTGAAGCCTTCATGCGATTGCGCAATGACGCCGGACTTGAAGCGCCAGATGCACATCGCGCCGTCCTCCAGCCCGCCGCCGGCCATGCCGGCCGACTGTGTGAAGGCCGAGATCTCGACCGGATCGTCGCCGAGCACGAAGCGCAGCGTGTCTGCATCATGCACCGTGATGTCGAGCACCACGCCGCCCCCGGCTTCAGGCCTGGTGATGCGCCAGCCCTGCAGGCTTTCAGGCAGATAGACGGAATGGAAGACACGCGCGGCGATCGGTTTGCCGATACGGCCGGTTGCGATTGCCTCGCGCATCGCGCGGTGCGCGCCGGCATTGCGCAGATGATGGTTGGTGCCGAACACGATGCCGGCTTTCCTGGCCACCGCCACCATCTTGCGCGCATCGGCGCTGGTCAGGGCCAGCGGCTTTTCGCAGAGCACATGCTTGCCGGCCTTGATGGCGGCCAGCCCCTGTTCGAGATGCAGCTCATTGGTGGTCGAGATGTAGACGGCATCAATGTCCGAGCCAAGCAGCGCATCGAGCGTCGAGACGGCTTTAGGAATGCCGTTTTCCTTGGCGTAGCCTTGAGCCCGCTCTGCGCTGGAGCTCATCACGGCGGCAACCTCGCCGTCGGCCTGCGCGCGAATGGCGTTGATCATGAACTGCCTGGCGATTGTGCTCGCGCCGATCAGGCCCCATCTCACGCTCATGCCGCGTCTCCCATTCCAGTGCCGTGCGCGCTGCGGCTCGGGCCGCAGCTTTCCCTGACGACGAGGCTGACCGCGCCGATATGGTCCTCGGCGCGCGTCGTGCGCGACTGGATCATCTTCAGCATGACGTGCGCGGCGCGCTCGCCAAGGCCTGGGGTGTCGACGGCGACGCTGGTCAGCGCCGGCATGTAGTGCTCGGCTTCGGCCACGTCGTCGAAACCGACCACGGCGAAGTCGGCCCCGGCCTCCAGGCCGCGCTTGCGCAGCGCGAGCATGACGCCGAAAGCGACGGCGTCGTTGAAGCAAAGCGCGGCTGTCGGCGGCTCGGCTGCCGCAAGCGCGGTCTCCAGGCAGGCCATGCCGCCTCTGCGGCTGGTCTCGCCTTCGACGATCGTCCGGTTGGCGGCCGGGATGCCAAGCGCCTCGCAAGCCTCGATGAAGCCGCCAAGCCTGTCGTGATAGACAACGAGGTCGGACGAACCGCCGAAGAAAGCCAGCCGGCGGTGGCCTTTGCCGATCAGATGCTGGGTGGCGAGATAGGCGCCGCGATGGTTGTCGGGCGCGATTGCCGGGATGCGGCTCTCGGGCAGGCGGCGCATGGCGAAGACCACCGGCACGCCGGCAGCCTCGATGCGGCGGAAGGCGCCGGGCGTGGTGCCGCGCGCCGGCGAGACGATCAAACCGGCGACGCCCTGTTCCAGCAGCGACTTCAGCACTTCTTCCTGGCGGACCGGATTTTCCGCGGTGTTGGCGATGAAGGGCACGATGCCTGCGGCCTGAAAGACGCGCTCCATGCCAACCGCCAGCTCGGCGAAGAAGGGGTTGGTGAGATCGTTGATCACCATGCCGATGACGTTGGAATGCGCCTTGCGCAGGTTGGCGGCGCCGCGGTTGTAGACATAGCCGACATCCTCGATCGCCTTGCGGACCTTGACCGCGGTCTCAGGCCGGATCAGCCCGCTGCCTTGCAGCACGAGCGATACCGTCGATTTGGACACGCCGGCCTCGCGGGCGATGTCCAGGATCGTCGCCTTGGCCCGGCTGGCCATATCCGTGCTTCCTCCGCGTCCGGCGCTAAAATTTTATTGGAACGTTCTAAACATTGCGTCAAACCGGAGTCAACTGGGAATCATGTCGATTTCGAAAAATTGATCGATGGCCAGAAAATGTATGGGTTTAGGGCCGCAGCGCTGCGTTGGATCGCTTCAGTCGCAGGGATCATAAAGGTTCTTGATTTATTGGAACGTTCCATCTATAGGCTGCCACGAAGGGAGATTTCGATGGACATCATCCTGCCTGCGAAGAATGGCGATCGTGTCGGCTACCGGCTGGTCGGCCAACCGGCGCAGCCCAACATCGGCGCGGATTTCCCGCGCCTCGCCTATGCCGCCGCCCATGTCGTCGCCAACCCCTTCGCCATGACCGATCCCTGGTCGCGGCCGGCGGTCGACTGGGACAAGACCATGGCATTCCGTCATCATCTGTGGCGGCTCGGCTTCCGCATCGCCGAGGCGATGGACACCTCGCAGCGCGGCATGGGGTTCGACTGGGCGAGCGCGAAAGAACTGATCCGGCGCTCGATCGCCGAGGCGCGCACGGTGAAAGGCGCCGATCTCGCCTCCGGCGCCGGCACCGACCACCTGACGCCGGCCGCGGCAAGGACGCTCGACGATGTGATCCGAGCCTATGAGGAGCAGTTCGCCTTCATCGAAGGCGAGGGCGGCAAGGCGATCATGATGGCAAGCCGCGCGCTGGCGGCCGCGGCCAAAGGCCCGGACGACTATGCCCGCGTCTACGACCGGATCCTCAGCCAAGCCTCCGGCAAGGTGATCCTGCACTGGCTGGGCGACATGTTCGATCCGGCGCTCAAGGGCTATTGGGGCAGCAACGATTTCGATACCGCCTTGGACACCGTGGTCGCCATCATCGAGCGGCACGCCGACAAGGTCGAAGGCATAAAGATATCACTGCTCGACGCCGGCAAGGAGGTGCTGCTGCGAGACCGCCTGCCTGAAGGCGTGGTGATGTTCACGGGTGACGACTTCAACTATCCGGAGTTGATCGCGGGCGACGGCAAGAGGCACTCGCATGCGCTGCTCGGCATCTTCGATGCCATCGCCCCGGTGGCCAACCCCGCGTTGGCCAGGCTCGCCGAGGGCGACCGGGCCGGCTATGACGCGCTGATGGCGCCGACCGTGCCGCTGTCGCGCAAGATCTTCGAAGCCCCGACGGAATATTACAAGGCAGGCATCGTTTTCATGGCCTGGCTGAATGGCCACCAGGATCACTTCACCATGGTCGGCGGCATGCAGTCGGCACGCGGCATCTGCCACTATGCCGATGTCTTCCGCCTCGCCGATCAGGCGGGGTTGCTGGCCGATCCTCACCTCGCCGTCGCCAGGATGAAAGCACTTTGCGCCGTCTCGGGCGTCTGAGGATATGCCTCTCGCTTCCCCTGCCGCTGGCGAAAAGCGTAACCTGGATATCGGGCTTGGACCGGCAGCAGCCGAAATTCAGCTGGAAGGGGTTGGCACCGCCGTCGTCGACTATCAGGCCGACCGATCGGCAGTACCGCATGTTCCCGCAGGCCGAGGTCTAGTCTAGACCCCAGCGACTTTGCGAGAAATCCGCTTCAACCGGTGCGGATCGATCTGCGGTTCTGTGTCGATGAGCTTCTGCCTCGAACGATTGATCACATCTCTCGTTTGGGCGAGGAGCTTCCTGTCGCTCTCGGCTTGAAGAGGGCGCGGGCGTGGATTGTCGGGAATTCGGTCTCGCACGACGCGTCTCGGGTCTTGGTTCAGACGGGAACGCGGTCGCTGTCTCTCAGCCGCCGGCGTCCTTTGCTAGTTGCCGACGATGAAGGTTAACTTGCGAGCGTCAGATCAGTTGCACGGTGCGTTAGAGATCTTCTGGGCCTTGCCGGAATATCCAGGCTCGCTCTCGGGCCGACTGCAGTTCGCTGCGGATCCGTCGCGCTTGTTGCCGTTCGGCGTCGACTTCGGCTCGAAGCCGATACCGCTCGGCGCGCAATTTGATGGAATCTATATAAACCTTCCAACTCGTCTTCGGCCATTGCAGCCAGTCCCCATTTGGCGTGCAACGGAACGCGTCCGCTTTGGTTCCGGGGTCGCGGTTGGAAATCTTCGACCCGGAGTTTCTGTGCCAATCGGCACATTGGGTTAGCTAAGTGATTGAAAGGATGGTGGGCGTGACAAGGATTGAACTTGTGACCCCTGCAATGTCAATGCAGTGCGTTCTCTGATTTCATTGAGAAATCGCCACTGAAAGAGCGTGAACAGAGCAAAAACATTCGAACATATCTGTGCCGTTTCTGTGCCAAAGGAAGCGAACTTCCGTTTAGGTCATCCTCCTATAAGAGCGCCCATGAAGACAGTGGCGACCTACGATTCGACGGCGGGCGCACCTTCACGCTGGTGAAAGACCAATGGCGCGGAACGTTCCCGATTGCTGATCTACGGAAATGGCTGAACTTCTATCATCAGCAGCAGGAGCGGTTTCCGGCGCACGCGGCGTCCTATGCCAGCGACGTAGAGGCGCTTGAGGCCTTAGCATCCCGTATAGCCGCCGATCGTTCCGCGTAGGAACAAGCTTCCTCGATCTCTGTTCGTTCGGGTGATGAGTGAATGGAGCAGAGGTCGCACATGAAGGTCTATCGAGTGGAAGAAATGGATGGCGATAGCGTTGTGGCCCATCACGTTGCCAATGCTAATACCCCATGGGTGGCAGCGGAAACGGCCACGGGCAGCGAGGTCACGAACGTACGCGGTGACGAACAGCGCTGGATCCGGGTCACGGATGAGGCCGACCATGTTGTTTACAGGTATGCCTTCAAGTGACCTGTGGATAGTAACCGCCTGTTGACCATGGCGAGCCGTTCCGATTGCTCGTCAGGTCGGCGCAGCATCTCATATCGGCGTTGCCTAGCGCAGCCGGCGGCCGGACGTGTCACCTCAACCCCGCATGATCGGTCGCCGGCTTTTTTTTGGGCCAGGGGGAAGCTATGAACGCATGCCGCAGTTTCATCGTTGTACCGCCGATCGGCAACCGGTACGACAATCTGTCGTTTCAGATGCGAATGGAGGAAGAGCTGAACGGTGAGTTCCGCGGCTTCAAGTTCGTGGTTACCACCGACGGGTCACATCGTTTCGACGAGTTCATGTTGATCCCGATGTTGGGCAAGGCGGGCGACAACGTGACCGAGCCGCTGGCGACCTATCCCGACCTCGAAACCGTAGAGACGATCGCCCTATTTCTGCACCGGTATTTGAGCGAGGCGCCGAGCCGGTTGAACTAGCTATTCAGGTGCCCCGCCCTCGTGGTGCACCACGGCATCCAGCATCGCCTGATAGATGCTGCCGGTGTCTTCCTCGATTTCAGTGCTGCTGATGCCAAGCGACTTTGCGTCGGCAAATAGTTGCTGAATGAGCTCGGCGATCGACAGGACGTCCGCGCTGATCATGCCCGCCTGGTTGTTGGCTAGCCATTGATGGAGGAAGTTGGTGCCGCGCGCGCTCAATGGCGGCCCTTTAGAAACCTCGCCTCGCGCAACAGCGAATTCCAGTTGGTGCCAATCAAGCGGATCAATTCCCGCGCCTGGTTTTGAGTGATGCCTGTTTCCTTCGCCAAGCGCAGGGCTAGCATCTTGTCATTCTGGGTCTTTTCCTGGCCCATCGGGGAGATCCCTTATCCCAAGGATAACCATTCCGGAAAATCAAGGTTTCGTGAGACCTGGCGATTGATACAAAAAGTGACTGAGTAGTACATGTTGCAATTAGCGAAATTGTGCCGTGGATAAAGTCCGCCGTGAGCCGACGGGCTCGCAGTTAACATTTGCTATTTTCATCCGGGCCGAATCAACTACATAGTGAGCCAGGGCCGATCGCAACGCAGTTTGCTGCCTCTATGGCCCCTTGCCCTCCGACGACCGCCGACGCACCCCGAGCCCCCCGCCCTGTTCGGCGGTCGTCTTTCTTCGTCTGCTACAACAAATGAGAGCGACGCCCTCAGGGTGCGGGTATAAGGTTCTGCCGTCGCCCGCACCTTTGACGGCAAACGGGCGCTTGGAAGTCAACTCAGGTGCTTTCGCCCAATTCCGCAGGGAGGAAGCCATGAGCAAGCGCTCTGCAAATTTTATTTCCGCTTTTGAATTTGACGTCATCCGAGAAGCCTTCCGGCGTTCGGTGGTAGAAAGTTGTCTTCCGCCACAAGAATGGCAAAGGCATGCAGCTGACCTCGTTCGCAGCTTCATCGGAATCGAAGCTCCGGCCGAAGTCCTCGCTGCATTGCTCGATGTGAGAACAAAAAAAAGCCCGCCGGCCGAAGCCGACGGGCCTAATGCAGGGTTGGAGTAGGACCTAAAAATGCGGCAGGGGACGTGAAAGTTCCCTTTTATCCGCGTCGACGCGTGTGCGACCGCTCGGCCAGTAGGCGCTCGACAGTAGCGGCAAGCGCATCAAGACGGTCATTGATGCCCTCTGTGTTCTTGTCGGACAGAATGTCGCCGATACGCTTAACTTCGGAGATCAGCCGTTCGGTCTGCTCGCGGCTGCCGAGCTCGATGCCTACGCCAGTAATGACCGGATCGACCTTGGCGACTTCCTTCGGTCGGCTGAGATATCGTCCGATCGCTACAAGCAAAATGATGCCGCCGTATGCGGCGCCGATCCAGACTTCAGTTGGGATGTCCATCGCCTGTCACTCGTCCGTGGCGCTGATCTGAAAGGCCTGCTTCACCAGCGGCACGAATGACATTGTAGCTGTCCAGGAACATGAGGACGGGGTAGATCGCGAGCCCTGTCCCGTTGGCGCCGGCCTTCAGCAGGCCGAGCGTGATAATGAACCAGAAGCCGGTCGCGATGAACGCGCCGACCGACCGGAGATGCGGGGAGCGGCGCCACGCCCCATTGATGCCGAGGCATACCAGGCGACCGGCGCCCGCTATGCCGCAAAGGACCGCGAGAGTACCTTGCGGCACGATCTGGGCCAGGCCGGCGGCGAAACTGGGCGTGTCTGCGAACAGCGTCGGGTTGGCGAAGAGCACGACCGACCAACCGAACAGCATTGTCGCCAGAGCCCATTCGGACGCTCGAGCCGGAAAGGTCTCCCGGAATGAACTGGTGATGTGAGCGAGGATCAAAGTCAGATCCGCCCAAGCAGCATCAGGATAAGCACGATCACCAGCAGCAGCCCGATGATGCTCGACGGGTATGGACCCCAGCCGGCTGAATAAGGCCACGCCGGCACGGCACCGACCAGCAGCAGGATCAAGATCACGATGAGGATGGTGGTCATTGTCGCCTCCTATCAGCGAAGTTCGGCCCGGCGCGTGGCGCTGGCCTTGGTGTGTCGATCGCATTCGGCCGCGGTGTAAAGCTTCACGGCGCAGCCCGGCGCCATCGTGCGGTCGATCTTGTTCTGATCCTCGACCGTCTTGCCCTGTGCGCCAGCCAGACTGTTACCGAGGGCCAAGCGTAGGGCTGGAACACCGCTGACGCCGGAAGTCGTACACCCCGCCAGCGTCAATGCAGTCGTCAAAAGACATGCGAGCGTCGATGCCATTGGAAATCGCATGCTGGTTTTCCTTTTCGATCTTGGCACGGAGTTCGTCGGCGCCCTTGTGCTTGATCATCTCGTAGGCGCCGAGCGCCGCGCCGCTGGCGATGAGAGCGATGGCTGCCCAGGCAATGAGGCCACCGACCAGGCGAGAGACGCCAAGCCGGCCGACGATGAGCGTGATGAGGAAGCTCACAGGAATATCCACCAGATCAGTGCGCCGCCAACGGGCACGCCGAGGAGGAAGCCGGCGATTGCCGGAAGAGCCATGCGGATCAGTTCTGTGAAGACTTCTTTCATGGCGCCACCTCTGCCGTGCCGAGCGCATCACCGAGCCGCGCAGCCTTGCGGTTCGCATACCAGCGCCAGCCAAGTCCGCCGACGACCAGGGCAGCGCTCACGATGGCCACGATGACGACGATGCGACCGACCCACTCGCTCGCATAGGAGAGCGGGGAAAGCTGGTCCTGAAGACCCTGAAGCGTGCCGGCGATAGTCCCGCCGCCGACACCCGCACCCGTAGCCGCATCCGCCGGTGCAGTCGTTGGCGCAGCCTTGGCATCCTCTATGAATGCCTTCGCTTGGCCGCCATCAATGAAGCCAGCAGCCTGCGGCGTTTCACCAGTCGCCCACGCCTTGCCGATCGAGCGCACTTCCTCGACGCGAGCACCCCAGCCGCGGCCGAAAGTGTTCCACGTCCGAAGGTGGCGCAGGAAGTTCAGGCGCTGATCGCAGATCCGATCAATGAGCGCGTCGCAGTTGTTGACGGCATTCACCGCGGTCAGCGTGCCGACCCCCATCACGCCGTCGATGCTGCCTTTGTAGAGCGGCCCGAGAGCACGCTGCAGCCACTTGATCGACTGGCCGGGCCCGGAGTTCACCGCACCATCGAAAACGACATAGTCGACGCCGGCGGGCAGTTGGTCAGCCTTCACGGCATCCCAATACTGACGGTCGTAGATGTCGAACACCTCGAGCGAGGTGATGCCCTTGACCGAGCGAGTGGCGAGACCCTTCCCCTTTCGATAGGCATCATACACGCGCTGCGTGACGCCCTTATTGGTCGGGCCGCCAGGATCGGCGGGATGGTTGACGTAGCCGCCCTCATGCACGAGCACGCGAGCGAGCGCCTCCTTTTCACGGGATGCGGTCATGGTAACCTCTTGGGTTGTGGGGAAAGATGCGCTAGTACGCTGCTTTTCAGGAGCAGCGATATTGTTGTTCATCGAAGGCTTATTGATAGGGATCGTCTTGGGATTCGTCGGTGTTTTCGTAGTCGGCTACTGTGTAAGCCGGCTTCCCGACAGTTGGACCGACGACCGGCTCTAGGAGACCCGACCTTGTTCTATCTTGGTTTGGCAGTAGGCGGTGTTCTTGGCTGTTGGGCAGCGTTTGCCTTTGCCCGGTGGCGAGTCAGAACCAATTGAAGCCAATAATTCTGACACTTACCCACAATGAAAAGCTTGGCGATGCGGTGTTGCGGATCCCGATGTACCGGGCGCTGCGCCTGGCTTTTCCTGAGCACACAATAGTTTGCGCGTCGGCTGAGGGTTCGGCCTGGCCGACCACACTGTCAGCGGTGCTGGAAGAATTCATCGACCAGGTGCTGCTAGACCAGCCGCTGAAGAGCGTTTCCGGAGTCCGCTCCCTCGTCCGTCGTCTTGGCCAAGTGCAATACCTGCTCGATCTCCGATCCGGCCGCCGCCCGATCCCGAGTTATCTGGCAACGGCCGGATTGCCCGTGAAGTATATTTCCAATTCCCCAGGTTTCATCCGTCGCAATATCGCTGGGGTTGAGAGGCGCCCGCCGACAAATGCGCAGCGGTGGCACCGAATGGCCGAAATCATGGCCGGCCGACTTCTGCCTTTTGAGGCGGAATTGCAGCTCTTGCCGCAAGCTACTGTTGAGGCCAAGCGCCTGGTAACTGATCGTCAGTTCGTCCTTCTCTCCCCCGGCGAAGGGAGATTCAAGTTCTGGGATCGCGACAAGTGGTTGGGGCTGGCCAGTCACATCGAGGATGCAGGTATGCGCCCGATATTCCTCATCGGTCCGCCGGAACAAGAACAGCGATTGTGGATCGATCCCGCCGGTCATCAGGTGATCGACGCATCGTCGGCCGAAGCAGAACTGTTGCCTTGGGTGTTTCATGCCCTTGCCGATCGCGCACTCGCGGTTGTGGCTGCCGAAAGTGGCATTGGCCATTTGGCCGCCACGAGATCCGCCGCCCTGC
>NZ_RZSR01000951.1:0-2285 GCF_004023265.1 Mesorhizobium sp. M1A.F.Ca.IN.020.06.1.1 | reverse complement strand
TCTTCCAGCTCGGGCGACAGTGGCAGGCGGCTGCGTTCGATCGAGATCGCATGGCCGTCATCGGCATTGGTACGGACGCGATCGACGGCGATGAAAGACGAGCTCTCGACACCGAGCTTTGCCGCGAGCTCGGCATCCTCGATGATCTCGAGCCTAAGCGTCCGGGTTTCGGCATTGGCGCCCGCATTGGCGAGCGCGCGCGACCAGCCGATCGCGTCATCGACCGGCATGCCGTCGAAAGTGACGAAGGACCCGATGCCGACCTTGGTGGTGATGAGGCCGCGGCTTGAAAGCTCTTCCAGCCCTTTGCGAACCGTGTTGCGGCTGACCGAGAAGCGCTGGACGAGCTCGTTCTCGCTCTGCAGGCGATCGCCGAAGCCGAGCACGCCTGAGCGGATCTCGTGCTCCAGAACCGTCGCGATCTGCTCGGGCTTGCCCGTGCCGGGAGTGAGTTGCGTCGCGCGACGGGCCATATGGATACCTGTTCAATGAACCTGTATAATCCTGTTCATTAGCGTATGTGAGACAAAGCGTCAACGGCCAAGTCCCGCATGTCCCGATTGTTTTGCGCTGCACCTCGTTTGCCTGCAGGCATCCTCATAGTGACGCGAGAGGGGCGCTCTCATATGCTCCGATACGAACCTTCTAATCTCCGGAGCAATGGACGATGGTCAAGTTCCTGCCGCTGAAAAAGGCCGTTGCGGAGACTCTGCACGATGACGATACGGTCGCCTTCGAGGGCTTCACCCATTTGATCCCGACCGCCGCGGCCCATGAGGCAATCCGCCAGGGCTTTCGCGACCTGACGCTGATCCGCATGACGCCCGACCTGATCTACGATCAGATGATCGGCATGGGCATGGCCAAGAAGATCGTCTTCTCCTATCTCGGCAATCCCGGCGTCGGCCTGCTCAGGCGCGTTCGCGACGCCATCGAGAACGGCTTTCCGCGGCCGATCGAGGTCGAGGAGCACAGCCACGCCGGCATGGCCAACGCCTATGAGGCGGGGGCCGCCGGCCTGCCCTGCGCGGTGTTCCGCGGCTATCGCGGCGCAGGCCTTGCCGCCGTCAATGCAAACATCAAGTCCATAACCTGCCCGTTTACCGGCGAGGTGCTGGCCGCCGTTCCGGCGATCCGGCCCGACGTCGCCTTCATCCACGCGCAGAAGGCCGACCGCAAAGGCAATGTGCTGGTCGAAGGCATCATCGGCATCCAGAAAGAGGCCGTGCTCGCCGCCAAACGCGCGGTGGTGACCGTCGAGGAAGTGGTCGACAGTTTCGACGATCTCCACCCCAATCTCACCGTGCTGCCGAATTGGACGATCGCGGCAATCTCGATCGTGCCGGGCGGCTCCCATCCCTCCTACACGCATGGCTATTACGAGCGCGACAACTCCGCCTATCTCGAATGGGACGAGATCGCCGCCGACCGCGACCGCTTTCAGGCATGGATGCAGAAGAACGTCATCGAGAGCAGCGCAGACGACTTCGCGGCTCGCGTCGAGCATCTGAGGAAAGCCGCATGAGCGAGAATGATCTGGGCTTCACCCCCAGCGAGATGATGACGATCGCCGCCAGCCGTGCGCTGAAGAACGACGATGTCTGCTTTGTCGGCATCGGGGCGCCGTCGGCCGCCTGCAATGTCGCGCGGCTGACGCATGCGCCCGACATCACGCTGATCTACGAGAGCGGCACCATCGCCACCGCGCCCCACGTTTTGCCGCTGTCGATCGGCGACGGCGAATTGTGCGAGACGGCGGTCACCACCGTCGCGGTGCCGGAGATGTTCCGCTACTGGCTGCAAGGCGGCCGCATCACCATCGGCTTCCTTGGCGCCGCCCAGCTCGACAAATTCGGCAACATCAACACTACAGTCATCGGCGACTATGCGCATCCCAAGACGCGGCTGCCCGGCGGCGGCGGCGCGCCGGAAATCGCCACCTCCTCGCGAGAGGTCTACATCACCATGGCGCAGTCGAAGCGCGGCATGGTCGAAAAGATCGACTTCTTCACCTCCTTCGGCCATGGCGAGGGTGGCGACCATCGCAAGCGGCTCGGCATCGACACCGCCGGTCCGACCTTGCTGATCACCGACCTCGCCGTCTGGAAGCCGGACCCTGTCACCAACGAATTCACCGTCATGTCGCTGCATCCCGCCGTCACCCGCGAAGAGGTGCAGGCGACCTGTGGCTGGGAAGCAAAATTTGCCGAGGCGCTTGACGAGACGCCGGCGCCGACGGAAATCGAGCTGAAGACGTTGCGCGATTTGCAGGCGCGCACCAAGGC
>NZ_RZSR01000950.1:0-2288 GCF_004023265.1 Mesorhizobium sp. M1A.F.Ca.IN.020.06.1.1 | reverse complement strand
CCCTGCATCAGCTCGAACGGTTCGGGCTTTGTAAAGTCGGTCGTAGGCTTGGTGACCGCCAGCACCCGCGCCTGATCCCCCGGCGTCAGATCTGTGCGGCTCGTCGGCAGACCCGCCGGCTCGCCCGCCATGGCGGGAGCAGAAAGCGTGATTGCCAGCAGGAGCGTGGCACCGCGCCAGATCCGGTATCGCGGGTTCCTCGGGAGCAGCAGGCCGGCTATCTCGGCCCGCCACGAGCGGCGCGAAAAATCTATCGGGCGCCGCATTCCCGCATGTCCTTACTCCGCGTCGTTGGCCGAGTCGGCGTTGAGCTGGCCGTATTTCTCCTCGCCGATCGAGGCGAGCAGGTCGAGCTGACTCTCCAGGAAGTCGATGTGGCCTTCCTCGTCCGTCAGCAGATCTTCAAACAGTTTCATCGACACGTAGTCGCCCGCATCCTGGCAAATCTCGCGCGAGCGCTTGTAGGAGGTGCGCGCGTCATATTCGCCGGCGAGATCGGATTCGAGCACCTCCTTCACATTCTGGCCGATGCGCAACGGCGCGACCGACTGCAGGTTCGGATGGCCTTCGAGGAAGATGATACGGGCAACCAGCCGGTCGGCGTGATGCATTTCCTCGATCGATTCCGCCCGCTCCTTCTTCGCCAGCTTGGTGTAGCCCCAGTCCTCGAGCAAACGATAATGGACCCAGTACTGATTGACCGCACCAAGCTCCAGAAACAGGGCTTCGTTAAGCCGCTCGATGACCTGCGGTTCGCCTTTCATGGGTTCTGCTCCCGAATTGGCCGCGCAGTCCTCTGACGCGGTCCAGGTGTGAAACGATATCCGCGCCGCTCCCCTCTGAACGGGCGTGGTAGTTCTCGGTGACCCGAATGATCGTTTCCACCACATTTGGAAAGCAGCCGCAACAGCGGCCGCGCTTGCGCATGGCATGATAGACCTTGGCCGGCACGATAAGCTGCCAGGGATCTTCATCCAGCAGACCAATGATCGTCTGCTCGATCTCCTTCTCGGTGATGATGTTGCAATGGCAGATCAGCATTCACTTGCTCTGGCTAGCGGCGCTGTTCCGGCGCCGTTTGGCTTGTTTCTCAATTGAGCATGATCTTGTCCAAAAACCGGCTTCCACTTTTTGGGATCATGCTCGGGTGCTACTTGAACACCTTGTCCGGAGCATCAAGGCTGTCGGAGCCCTCGAAGGCGATGGCATTGAGCTTGAGCGAGCCGACCGCGCGTTCGATCGACTTGGTCTGGTCGATCAGCGCGTCGATCGCCGCCTGCACAGTGGCGTTGCCTTCCGCATTGCCTTCGGCGATCTGCTGGTCATAGGCCTCGCCGGCCAGCGCCCGCGTCTTGATCGCTTCCATCTTGGCGACCGAAGTATCGAGCTTGTCCGACAGTTCCTTGTCGATCGCAGAATCGGCCACCTTCACCATGTCCGACACCGACGGGCCGGAAACCACGGTGCCGTCGAGGCGCGTATAGTTGGCGTGATAGGCGGCGCGGATGCCGATCGCATCATAGAGATGCGAGTTGTAGGTGTTGTCGGAGAAGCAGTCCTGCTCCTCCTCCGGGTCGTGCAGCAAAAGGCCGAGCTTCATGCGCTCGCCGGCCAGCTCGCCATAGGATAGCGAGCCCATGCCGGTGAGGATGGTGGAGATGCTGGCATTCGGCTCGCCATCGACGAGGGTCTTGCGGGCGGCGCCGTCTTCCTTCCAGTTGTTGACCATCTCCTGCAGGTCGGTGACCAGAAGGCCGCTTGCCGACTTCAGATATTCCGCGCGGCGGTCGCAATTGCCGCCAGTGCAGTTCTTGAGATCGTAGTCGGTGTACGGGCGCTCGCCGGCGCCTGGACCGGTCCCGTGCAGGTCCTGGCCCCAAAGCAGGAATTCGATGGCGTGATAGCCGGTCGCGACATTGGCCTCGACGCCGCCGGCTTCCTGCAGCGTGCCTGAGAGGAACTCCGGCGTCAGCTTCGAGGCGTCGACCTTCTTGCCGTTGATCTCGATCTCCTTGTTCGCAATGACGTTCGCCGTATAGAGCGAGTTCTCGTCCGACTCGGTGCCGTAGCTCTTGGCGACATAGTCGATCAGGCCTTCGTCCAGCGGCCAGGAATTCACCTTGCCTTCCCAGTCGTCGACGATCTTGTTGCCGAAGCGGTAGACCTCGGTCTGCTGGTAAGGCACGCGCGCCGCCTTCCAGGCGTCGCGTGCAGCGTTGAGCGTCTCTGCCGAGGGCTTGGCGAGAAGCGCGTCGACGGCCTTGTCGAGCGCCTCAGCCGTGATCAGC
>NZ_RZSR01000949.1:0-2291 GCF_004023265.1 Mesorhizobium sp. M1A.F.Ca.IN.020.06.1.1 | reverse complement strand
CCCTGTGGGAGATGGGGAAGTGCTCAATACTTCGACGGCACATAAAGCTCGCGCGGCAGCACCTGCCGCTCGTAGGACGGGTTGAAGACGCGCTCCGGCAGCGTGATCTCCTCATGCGGCACGTCTTCGTAAGGCATTTGCTGCAGCAGGTGATCGATGCAGTTCAGTCGGGCCCGCTTCTTGTCGTTGCCTTCGACAATGAACCACGGCGCTTCCTTGATGTTGGTACGGGCGAAGGTCTCTTCCTTGGCTTTGGTGTATTGTTCCCAGCGCACGCGCGACTGCAGGTCCATCGGCGACAGCTTCCACTGCTTCATCGGATCGTGGATGCGCATCAAAAAGCGCATCTGCTGCTCCTCGTCGGTAATCGAGAACCAGTATTTCACCAGCGTGATGCCGGAGCGCACCAGCATGCGTTCGAATTCCGGCACGTCGCGGAAAAACTCTTCGACCTGATCCGCATTGGCAAAGCCCATCACCCGCTCGACGCCCGATCGGTTGTACCAGGAGCGGTCGAACAGCACGATCTCGCCGCCCGCCGGCAGATGCGGCACGTAGCGCTGGAAATACCATTGCGATCTTTCACGCTCGGTCGGCGCAGGCAGCGCGACGACGCGGCAGATGCGCGGGTTGAGGCGCTGGGTGATGCGCTTGATGACGCCGCCCTTGCCGGCCGAGTCGCGTCCCTCGAAGATCACCACCAGCTTCTTCTTGTGGTAGGCAACCCAGGACTGCAGCTTGATGAGCTCCGACTGCAGCCGCAGCAGCTCGCGGAAATAGGTCGTTCGCTCGATGGAGGGCGGATGCGACTTCTTGTAGATCCTGGCGATCTCGAGCGAGAGCGCGGGTTCGGAAATCTCCAGCTCATAGTCCTCGTCGAGCGTGTCCTCGAGTTCGGCTTCCAGCCAGTCCTTGGCTCCGGAATTCGTCTTGACCTCGTTCATTGCGCAGCTCCTGCCTGTCAGCCACTTTCGCCTCGGACGCGCTCCGGCCGAGGCCGGAAACACAACTCCGTAAGCCGACTGAGATACAGACGCGCAATGACGGTTTTATTGCGAGCAGGAGCCGGCAACGCTGGACCAGCCGATATGTGATCGGCCCGTATCGATGGCGGGGCGACAAGCCGCCCGAATTGTCCTACAAATACCCTCGCCTCTTCCGGCGCCCGCGACGGCGCGCCTCTTCAAAACAAATCGCAAGGACCTGACATGGAATACCGCACGCTTGGCCGTTCCGGCCTGAAGGTTTCGACATTGACCCTTGGCACGATGACCTTCGGCGGGACGGGCCCGTTCGCCGCCGTCGGCAAATCCGATCTCTCGGAGGCGAGCCGCATCATCGATACCTGCATCGATGCCGGCATCAATCTCATCGACACCGCCAACGTGTATTCGAACGGCCTGTCGGAGGAGATCGTCGGCGAGGCGCTCGGCGGCAAGCGCAAGAACGATGTGCTCATCGCCTCCAAGGCGCGCATGCGGATCGGAAACGGCCCCAACGACGAAGGCCTGTCGCGCCATCACCTGATCCGGGAATGCGAGCGGAGCCTGAAGCGGCTCAAGACCGACGTCATCGACATCTATTTCCTGCATGAGTGGGATGGGGTCACGCCGCTGGAGGAAACGATCGCTGCGCTCGACACTTTGGTCAGCCAGGGCAAGATCCGTTATGTCGGCTGTTCCAATTATTCGGGCTGGCAGGTGATGAAGGCCCTCTCGATCAGCGACAGCCATCATCAGCCGCGCTTCGTCACGCAGCAGATCCACTACACGCTGGAAGCGCGCGAGGCGGAGTACGAGTTGCTGCCGATCTCGGTCGACCAGGGTCTTGGCGTGCTGGTGTGGAGCCCGCTGGCCGGCGGCCTGCTGTCGGGCAAATACCGTCGCGACAGCCCGACGGCCCGCCAGCTTGGCGGCTGGTCCGAACCGCCGATCCGGGACGAGGACAGGTTGTGGCGGATCGTCGACGTTCTGGTCGAAATCGGCAAGGCGCGCGGCGTTTCGGCGGCACAGGTGGCGCTTGCCTGGCTGCTCGGCCGCCCGGCCGTTTCTTCGCTGGTGATCGGCGCCCGCAACGAAGCCCAGCTCAAGGACAACCTCGCGGCGGCCAGCCTGATGCTGTCCCTGGACGAGCGCCTGCGCCTCGACGACGTCAGCCGGCCGCCGGCGCTTTATCCCTACTGGCACCAGCAGCTCACCGCCAAGAACCGGTTCGGCCCCGCCGACCTGGTGCTCGACCGCAGCGATATCTGAGAATCCGCGCCGTGCTCCGCGCCCGAAAACGCGCGGAGG
>NZ_RZSR01000948.1:0-2293 GCF_004023265.1 Mesorhizobium sp. M1A.F.Ca.IN.020.06.1.1 | reverse complement strand
AGGATGGCCTCCGTTTGCGCGGCGTTGACGACCACCGACACGACGACGTCGGCACCTTCAGCGGCCTCGGCGGGGCTTGCCGCGCCTCGACCGCCCGCGTCGACGAGCCGGGCGATGGCCGCGGCGTCCACGTCGAAGCCAGCCACTTCAAACCCGGCCCGCCTGAGCGACATGGCCATGCCAAGTCCCATGGAACCGATGCCGATCAGGGCGGCCCGGTTCGTCCTTGCTCCGGCGGGGTTTTCCTTGCTTCGATCATAAACGGTCATCACGGAGATCCTTATTCGAAACGCAATCCGGTTTAGCGATTGACCAGCTTGGGTGGCGTCGTCAGCACCAGGACCGCGCCGAGCACCAGGATTGCGGCGAGCGCATACATGCCGACCTGCGTTGCGCCGGTCAAATCCTTCAGGTAGCCGACGAGATACGGGCTAACAAAGCCGGCCAGATTGCCGACCGAATTGATGAGCGCAATGCCTGCCGCGGCACCTGTCCCGGCGAGAAATGACGTCGGCAGCGACCAGAACAGCGGCGCACAGGTGATCGCTCCGGCCGCTGCAACGGACAGGAAGGCGATGGCGATCGTCAGATTCGAGCTGGCGGCCGCGACGACGAAACCGACGGCCCCGAGCAGTGCCGGAACGACCAGGTGCCAACGGCGCTCGCGATGCCTGTCAGCGCTGCGGCCGAACAGATTCATGACCACGACGGCACAGATGAAGGGGATCGCGCTGATCAGTCCGATATTGAAGTTTCCGGTGATGCCGGTCGCCTTGACCAGGGTCGGCATCCAGAAGGTCAGCCCGTACTGGCCCATCACGAAGGTGAAGTAGATCAGGCACATCAGCCAAACTCGGCGATCGCGGAAGATACCGGCTACCGAATGCCCACTCTCCTTGTGACGCTCCTCGCGTGCGATCTCCTCTTCCAGGGCCTGCTTTTCCGTTTCGCTCAGCCACTTGGCCTGACGAATGCCGTTGTCGAGGAAGAACAAGACAGCGATGCCGAGAAGGACGGCTGGAACCGCCTCGATAAGAAACATCCATTGCCATCCGGCGAGGCCGTGGGCGCCATCGAACGAATCCATGATCCAGCCGGAAAGAGGATTGCCCAATATGCCAGAGACCGGGATCGCGGACATGAACACCGCGATGATCTTGGCCCGGCGATGCGAGGGATACCAGTAGGTGAGGAAAAGGATGATCCCCGGGTAGAACCCGGCTTCGGCGACGCCCAGCAGAAAGCGCAACAGGTAGAATGTCGGCGCGGACGTGACGAACATGAAGCCAGCTGAGATCAAACCCCAGGTGATCATGATGCGCGCGATCCACATGCGCGCGCCGACCTTGTGAAGAATGACGTTGCTTGGCACCTCGAAGAGAAAATAGCCGATGAAGAAGATGCCGGCGCCGAGACCGTAGACGGTCTCGCTGAAGCCGAGGTCGGCCGACATCTGCAGCTTGGCGAAGCCGATGTTGACGCGGTCGAGATAGGCAACGACGTAGCACAGCATCAGGAACGGCACGATGCGCCAGAAGACCTTGCTGTAGGCGGTCCTCCTCGTTTCGATTTCAGCTACGGCTTGCGCCGGTAGCGCAGGTGTAAGCACGGTCATTGGTTCCTCCCTTGACTGTGAATGGGGTGTCAGCGCGCCCCGCCGGTGGCGGTTTTGGCAGCGCTTGCGTAACCGGATAACATGGATTGGCAGCGCTGCCAACGAAAAAGTGGCAGCGCTGCCAACAATTGTTTGAAAAGGTTGCCGCGACATGGCAAAAGAGATGGACGGAAGCGAGGACGGTCCAGTGCGACGTCGCGCTCCAGCGGGGAGATCGAAAGTGGCCGACGAGCTGGCCGACGGCACGCCGACGGGGACGACGACCCTTACCGATGTCGCACGCGCGGCCGGCGTCGGCGAGAGCACCGCCTCGCGCGTGTTGCGCGGGCACGGTTCATTTTCGGCCAAGACACGCGAGAGCGTCCTCAATGCCGCGAGAAGCCTCGGCTATGTGCCGAACCGCATCGCCGGCACGCTGGCCTCGACCGGCTCCAAGCTGGTCGGGATCGTGATACCGTCGCTCAGCAACATCGTCTTTCCGGACATGCTGCGCGGCGCCAACACGGTGCTGGTGGGCGCCGGGTTCCAACCTGTCGTCGCGGTGACGGACTACGAACAGGGCCGCGAGGAAACCCTCGTCGAGTCGCTGCTTAGCTGGCGTCCGGCGGGCATGATGGTGGCCGGGCTCGAACACACCGAGCGTACCGTGGCCATGCTCAGGCACGCCCGCATCAGGGT
>NZ_RZSR01000947.1:0-2297 GCF_004023265.1 Mesorhizobium sp. M1A.F.Ca.IN.020.06.1.1 | reverse complement strand
CGACGGCTCTTCGACCGAAGCATCGGCCTCGAAGATGCGGCCGAAGAGACGCCTGCCCCCGATCAGCAGCACGGCCGCCAGCGCCAGCGCCATCAGCGTCGCCGCAAGCATCGCCTGGAACTTGAACTTCAATGCGAAGGTGAGCCAGGACGCCACCGCCTTGTAGAGGCCGGTGAACTGGTCGTGCGCGTCGGAAAAGGCCTGCGGGCTCAGCGCATCGCTCAACTCGTAGCGTTTCGTCAGAACGCTGCGGAAAAGCTGACTGCGTAGCGTGGCGATCCTGTCGACCAGCCCGCTGATGCGGATGGACAGGTTCTGCGCGCCGGCGACCACGGCGTTGATCTCGGCCTTCTCGGCCGTAAGCGCCGCGCGCTCGTTGGCGACGATCGCCGGCTCCGGCGGCTGCCCCTGGGCCGGCGGCGGCCCCAATACCTGGATGCGCGCATTGATGTCGTTGAGGCGCGATCGGAACGCGAGCGCGCTGTTCAGCGCTGCCCGTGAAATATCCTCGAGCTGCAAGCGGATATCGACAAGGCCGGCATCGTCCTGGTCTGGGGCGCTTAACTTCTTCTCCAGTCCGTCGGTCTTGGCCGTCAGATCCTGGATGGCCTTGGTCTGGTCGGCGATGAGCTGCGTGGAGCCCTGGCCGATCGCCTGCGCCATCGCGCCGGGCGAGGGCTGCGCCGCGACGGCGACAATGGCGATCAGGATCAGGCGGAGCAGTCGGAAAATCATGACGTGACGGGCGACTCACGGCCGAAAAATCTTCGAAAATCCTGCCCTTGATAAAGACCGGCCTATCAGGCGGCAAGACGTCTCCATCCGCGGGCCTCGGCGCGGATCGAAGTCGGCCTGTCGAAAAGCGATGGCGCAATCTTGGCTTTGCGCTTCTCGCCTGCTCTATAGTCTGCCGGCTCGCACCAAAAGGACGACAGGAAGAATGGCGGAATACTCAGCCTTTTCGCTGCTCAAGAACGCGCTCAACGGCAACCAGGACTGGAAACCGGCCTGGCGCAAGCCGGACCCCAAGGCGTCCTATGATGTGATCGTCATCGGTGGCGGCGGCCATGGGCTCTCGACCGCCTATTACCTCGCCAAGGAGCACGGCATCACCAATGTCGCTGTGCTGGAAAAAGGCTGGCTGGGCTCGGGCAATGTCGGGCGCAACACCACGGCGGTGCGCTCCAACTATCTTTTGCCGCAGAACACCCGCTTCTACGAACATTCGATGAAGCTGTGGGAGAACCTGTCGCATGACCTCAACTACAACGTCATGTTCTCGCAGCGGGGCTGCCTGAACCTCGCGCACACGCCGGCTCAGGTCGACGACTACGCAAGGCGCGGCAATGCCATGCGCCATCTCGGCGTCGACGCCGAACTGATGAGCGTCAAAGAGATCAAGCGCCTTGTTCCGGCCCTGAACGTTTCGGGCTCGGCGCGATTTCCAATCCTTGGCGGGCTGATGCAGCCGCGTGCCGGAACCGCGCGCCACGACGCCGTCGCCTGGGGCTATGCGCGCGGCGCCGACCGGCGCGGCGTCGACATCATCGAGAATTGCGAGGTCACCGGCTTCCTGCGCGACGGCGACCGCATCACCGGTGTGACGACGACGCGCGGCGATATCCGCGCCAAGAAGGTGGCGCTTGCGGTGGCCGGCAGCACCGGCCAAGTCATGCAGCTTGCCGGCATTTCGCATATGCCGATCGAAAGCCACGTTCTGCAGGCCTTCGTCTCGGAATCGCTGAAGCCGATCATCGGCACCGTTCTCACCTTCGGCATGGGCCACTTCTACATCTCGCAATCCGACAAGGGCGGCCTCGTCTATGGCGGGGACCTCGACGGCTACAACAGCTATGCCCAGCGCGGCAGCCTGCCCGTCGTCGACGAGGTGATGAGCGAGATGCTGGCACTCTTCCCGGGCCTGGCGCGGGTGCGCATGCTGCGCTCCTGGGGCGGGCTTTGTGACATGACGATGGACGGTTCGCCGATCATCACCACCGGCCCGCTGCCCGGCATGTATCTCAATTGCGGCTGGTGTTATGGCGGCTTCAAGGCAACGCCAGCCTCAGGATGGTGCTTTGCCTGGACCATCGCCAAGGACGAGCCGCACGAGTTCAACGCGCCCTTCACGCTCGACCGTTTCTATCGCGGCCTCATCATCGACGACAAAGGCCAGGGCGCGACGCCGCGGCTGCATTAGGTTTCGAATCATATGCTGATCACTTGTCCCTATTGCGGCCCGCGCGATGTCATTGAGTTCACCTACCAGGGCGACGGCAACCGCGAGCGGCCGCAAT
>NZ_RZSR01000946.1:0-2299 GCF_004023265.1 Mesorhizobium sp. M1A.F.Ca.IN.020.06.1.1 | reverse complement strand
CGTATGTTTATCGGCAGCCGGTGCTGTGTCTCGCCCCCGAGCCCACCGGTCAGGCCCGGCGTTTGCTGGCCTACCCCGCCAGCCTGCCGGGCCGCCCGGCGTCAGGCAATGGCGTCAAGGTTTCTTGTCCAGTGGAGAACACCGATCTCAGGAGCGCACCAGACTCATGACCTCACGGTCGGCGGCTTGCGCCCCTCAGCCGCACGTTGCCGGGCGGGCAGCGGACACACCGCTGGAGGACAGCCGACACAAAGCGGCGGCACGCCGGCAAAATTCTATTAGCTTTAACTAATTGTAGACCCGCGCTGTCCTATTCTGGGACAGCGCGGGTAGCGCCCACTCCCGCGCCGGCGGCTCCGGCAGGCCCAGCACCCCCCGCCCTCTGTCGGGGCCGCCACCTGACTTTGCTTTATACCAGCGATGGTTGAATCAACCGTTACCACACGTGCCTACCAACGAGCTTTCGTGATCGTTAAATTTTGATGGATCGGAGGATTCCCATCTCACCAGAACTGATCTAGTCTTGCAGGTCGAAGAAATCGCGGGTGGCAACCTATGGAAGCGATGTTCGACGACCTTGCGGCTGCTGTCAGGCAGCCCCGAACAGATATTTATACGGCTGTGCGCGCGTTCGCCCTGGACTTCGCCAGCAAGCTCTTTTTAGGGGTCGCCGTGGGGGTTGGCATCGGTATCGGACTAGCTATCGCTCGCTAAGTCACCAGGAAAGTGCCGGCGGCTGCGCAAAGTCCGCGTAGGTCGCCCTGCTATCCGCTTGCTGTAGCATACCGCGATCGGTGTAGGGTTACCCACTATATTAGCAATAGCCTCCAATCTGACACGAACTTACCATTGGACGTTTTCGGGCGCCGTGGGGAGTTCCAATGCGCATTATTCTTGCTCTGGCCGCACTCACGGCCTGTTTCTCCGTATGGGATCATCTTGCAAACCACGGAACCTATAGCGCTACCCTGCAGCGAAACATTTTTGGTAAAGTGCTTTCCGGCTAACGGCCTTCCCACCGGGGCCGGTTTCCATCGTCAGGCAGGTCGACACAGTTTTTATGTTCGCTTGCTCAGTTAAATGCTCTGCGCCCTTTTGCGTTAATCCAAGCAGCAGTCGGCCCGACAATTCCGCCGGAAGGTCGAAAAATACATCATAGACCATCCATTGGTCACACGGATCCGATAAGCAGGTAAACCTCATCACTGACGGTTCTTCGTTTTAGTATTCCAACGCAAATCTGTTCGGCGGCTGAGCCTGCGAAACCGGGCAGGATTGTGCTCCAGCACTTTGAAAGCACAATACTGCCGCCCGACGAGGAGAAAAAGAGGCTCTACAGTCCCTGCTCTATACGACCCAAGTCTGACAGGTTCTTGACAGTTCTTCGGCAGCGGAGATCGTTTCATCGCGGACCCCGGAACAATGGCAATAGCCCAGTCGCCGAAGCCCGAGATTGGCTTGTGCCGCATGGCTGGCCTGGCCGAGCCGGCACCCATGTCACAAGCGCGTGCGTTTGGTTGATTTCTCAGACAGAATATGCTGCTTGTCGCGCCCATGAAAAAGCTCTGCCTGATGGTTCTGGCGCCTCTGGCGCTGGCCTGGCCGGCCAAGGCGATGGACAACGCACTTCGTGCCGGCCTGCTGAAACTCGATCCGCAGACTCGTCTCGAACAGCGTTGCGACGCCGAGGTGCTCGACCGGATTAGCCACGACGATCGCAAATTCAAGGCCGACCGTGTGGTGGCCTATGCCTTCGCCACGCCCCAGATGAGCGCCGACGCGATCAGGAGCCCCGGCGCCGCCTTTCGCAGCAAGGGTCAATGGTTCCGGCTGAAGTTCAAGTGCCAGACTGCGCCCGACCACATGCAGGTGCTGCAGTTGCTCTACAAGATCGGTGACGAGATCCCGGAAACCGACTGGGCAAAATACAATCTTTACGATTGACCGACTGCCGCGGTCGGTTGCGCGCAAATCGGCCTTTCGAGTGCAAACTCATTTGAACCCAATGGAACCAGACGAGCGGCAACCGCTTGTTTCGTGAGTTCTCTTGACGTGCAGGAACCATGCACGTAGAGCAATTCCAGGAAAGGCGCGCAGCCGTTTTTCCCGCCGGAATTGCGTGAAAACAAAGACTTAGAACGCGATCGCATCAATCGGTGAATCGCTCCGGCGTTAGAACACTCGAAGATCGACATTTCGCAAAACAGGAAGGCTCCAGACGATGGATATTTTCAGCGCCGCAAGCCTGACTGCCCTTGTCCAGGTCATCGCGATCGACCTAGTGCTTGCGGCGCTGAAA
>NZ_RZSR01000945.1:0-2299 GCF_004023265.1 Mesorhizobium sp. M1A.F.Ca.IN.020.06.1.1 | reverse complement strand
GGCGTCGGGCCTCTCTTGCCCGGTCGGCTTCAAGAACGGCACCGACGGCAATCTGCGAATCGCCGGCGAGGCGGTGAAGTCCGCTGCGCAGCCGCATCATTTCATGGCGGTGACCAAGGGCGGCCGCAGCGCGATCGCGGCGACGACCGGCAACGAAGACTGCCATGTCATTCTGCGTGGCGGCGTAGCGCCGAACTACGACGCGGCAAGCGTCGACGCGGCCGCCGCGGAGCTCGGCCGCATCGGCATCGCGCCGCGCCTGATGATCGATGTCAGCCACGCCAACAGCGGCAAGAAGCCGGAGAACCAGCCGAAAGTCGCGCACGACGTGGCGGGCCAGGTCGCAGCGGGCGACGAGCGCATCATCGGAGTCATGATCGAGAGCAATCTCGTCGCCGGCCGTCAGGACGTCGTGCCCAGCAAGCAGCTCACCTACGGCCAGAGCATCACCGACGGCTGCATCGATTGGGCGACCACCGAAACGGTGCTGCACGGACTTGCCGGCGCCGTCGAGTGGCGCCGGTCGGTGAAGCGCGAACTGCTCGCCACCCGTCAGGGCGCCGCCTGACAACCCTGGCGAGGGCGGCGTTCACGCGGCCCTCAGCCCTTCCCATGCGGTGAATACCGAGACCGCGAATAGAAGCAGCCCGGCCGCACGGCCGGCAATGACCGTTGCCCGCGGATTGCCGACCAGAAGCGCCCGGCTGCGCCCGGCGGTGATGGCGAGGCCGCCGTAGATTCCTGCTTGTGTGACGACAGTCAGCAGTCCCATGATGGTCGCCTGCATCCAGATCGGACCGTAAACCGGCTTCAGGAACTGCGGATAGACGGCAAGGATAAACAGATAGGCCTTGGGGTTGATCAGGCAGGTGACCAATCCCTGGCGAAAGGCTTTCCAGGCGGAGCGGCTGCCGGCGGGCCCGTCATCGCTGACGGTGATCGAGCTGCGCATCAGCGAAATTCCGATATAGGCCATGTAAGCGGCGCCGGCGATCAGCAGCGGTTTGAACAGGACCGGCACGAAATGAATCAGCAGCCCGACGCCGATCGCCCCGTTCAACGTATGCACTACGCCGCCGAGCATAATGCCGCCGGTCGCCGCCAGCCCCCTGTCGCGCCCCCCGGTCAGCGCATTGGCCAGCACGAACAGCATGTCCATGCCCGGCACGGCGATGATGCCGAACAGCAGGATGAAGAACAGCCAGAGATTTTCCGTGTAACTCATGTCAGTTGCCTGTCGCGGCCCGCCAAGGACGCTGAGGAATCTGTTGATTTTCAAACTGATGCGCGGCCCTATAGGTCATCCCAACTGACGGGGGTGTGTCAGTTGCGTTTCGATCGAGTGGAAAAATGCGCAAGGCCTCGCGCCTGTTCGAAATCATCCAGATCCTGCGGCTGGCCAAGAAGCCGGTGACCGCGGCGACGATCGCCGAGCAACTGGAAGTGACGGTGCGCTCGGTCTATCGCGATATCGCAGCGCTGCAGGCGATGCGGGTGCCGATCGAGGGCGGGCGCGGCATAGGCTATATCCTGCGCCCCGGCTTCGACCTGCCGCCGCTGATGTTTTCGATCGAGGAGATGGAGGCGATCGTGCTGTCGCTGGCGCTGCTGGAACGCACCGGCGATGACGAGCTCAAGCAGGCGGCAAAGCGCGTTGGCGCCAAGATCGCCGGCGCCGTGCCACCGCCCTTGCGCCAGACGCTCGACGCCAACGCTCTTCATGCTTGGGGTTTTTCGCCTGCGGCCGCGGCGGTCGATCTGGCGCTGGTGCGCCGCGCCATCCGCGACGAGGAGAAGCTCGACCTCGCCTACCGCGACGAAGCCGGCCGCGACACACAGCGTATCGTCCGCCCGATCGCGCTGATCTACTACGCCGAGACCGCCAACATCGTCGCTTGGTGCGAGCTGCGCCAGGCCATCCGCAATTTCCGCAGCGACCGCATCGAGGATTGCCAGCCGACCGGCCTGTGGTTCAAAGGCGAAGGCGATCAACTGCGGCAGGTTTGGGTGGACGGCTGGGAGATCAATGCGGCAGCAGCCGCCGGCACCTGAAGGCGAGCCGGCTCACCTCACATCCACCCAGCGCTGTTCCTGGAACGATCGCGCCATCGCATGCACGGTGCGCTCGATCTCCAGCCCCTCGTCGAAGTCGATGGTCCGCGCCGGCTTGCCGGCGATCCGCATCAAAAGCTCGCGGCATTCGATGATCTTAAGGTCGTTGAAGCCGAGGCCGTGGCCGGGCGCCGGCACGAAGGAATCGTAGGGCTTGTGGTGCGGCGCCAGCAGGATCGTGCGGTAG
>NZ_RZSR01000944.1:0-2301 GCF_004023265.1 Mesorhizobium sp. M1A.F.Ca.IN.020.06.1.1 | reverse complement strand
GCCTTCCTTTGTGCGGGCTGCCGCATGCTTTGCCGCAGCCACCGTGGCGCGGTCGAAGGGTTCGATCTCGAATGCACCGAGCGGGCCGTTCCAGACCAGCGTGGCAGCGCGGTCGATCCAATCGGCGACGCTCTTCACGGTTTTCTCGCCGACATCGAGGATCATGCCGTCTGCGGGCACGTCGGAGATGGCGACGGTTTGGCTGGCGGCACCCGCCTTGAATTCCTTCGCCACGACGCCGTCGGCGGGCAGAATGATGGCGCAGCCGGCTTCGGCCGCCTCGATCATGATCTGCTTGGCGGTGGAGGCCAGGTCATGCTCGCAGAGCGATTTGCCGACATCGGTACCGCGCGCGGCGAGGAAGGTGTTGGCCATGCCGCCGCCGATTACCAGCGCGTCGACCTTCTTCACCAGGTTCATCAAAAGATCGATCTTGGTCGAGACCTTGGCGCCGCCGACGATGGCCACGACGGGCCGCACCGGATTGCCGAGACCTTGTTCCAACGCGTCGAGCTCGGCCTGCATGGTGCGGCCGGCATAGGCCGGCAGGCGGTGCGCCAGGCCTTCGGTCGACGCATGCGCGCGATGCGCGGCGGAAAAGGCGTCGTTGACGTAGATGTCGCCATTGGCGGCGAGCTTTTCGGTGAAGGCCTGATCGTTCTTCTCCTCGGCCTTGTGGAAGCGGGTGTTTTCCAAAAGCAGGACGTCGCCATCCTTCATGGCGGCAACCGCGTCGGCGGCCTTGTCGCCGATGCAGTCGGAGGCGAAGCCGACCGGGCGGCCGAGCACTTCCGCCGTGGCGCGAGCGATCGGCTCGAGCGAAAATTCGGCCGACGGGCCGTCCTTCGGACGACCGAAATGCGCGAGCAGTATCACCCTGGCGCCTTTGCCGGAGAGCTCGGAAATGGTCGGCGCGATGCGCTCGATGCGGGTGGCGTCCGTCACCTTGCCGTCGGCGACGGGAACGTTGAGGTCGACGCGCACCAGGATGCGCTTGCCGCCAACGGCGCCGATATCGTCGAGTGTCTTGAAGCCGGCCATGGTCGTCCTTTCCGCCAAAAACGCGGCGACCTTACCCGCCACCGGGCACGATGCAAGGCCTGGGCCGCACAGCGCGTGCAAAAATGATGTCGTTGTGTGACGTCAGCTCTCGCTGGCTGATTTTGGCGCCATGGGCTTGGACGTCGTCATTTCGTCCGGCTCGCTTTGAGGAACCTTGCTTGGCGCTGGTTTGCGCCAGCCGCGGATAAAGGCGGCGATGCGGTCGGCGATCTCGCCGGCGCTCAGGAAAACCGGCACGCGCGCCACCGGCGCGGTCGGCTCGAAGGACAGGCCAAGCCCGGTGATCCGGCCCTTCTCGTCGACATCGCGTACGATCAGCTCGATCGGGCCGATCATCACGCGGTCGGCATATTCGGCCTGGCCGCCGAGCCGCTCGGTGACCAGCGCCGCGACGGTGAGCTTCTGTTCGGTCTCGGTGAGGCCGGGCCCATAGGCGGCTTCGAGCTCGGCGGCGGAGCGGGCCGGATCGACGGCAAAGGCGCCAAAGAAGTCGGCATCCTCGGGGTCGACGACGGCGCGGCTGGCGAAGAGCTTGTCGAGCAGGCGCGGATAGCGGTCCGGCACGAAGATGTAGACCTGATCGCCGGCGGCGAGCCGGCCCATGTCCTGGAACCGCATGGAGCGGCCGTCGCGCAGCACCAGCGAAGGCCTCGCCCAGCGCGGGATGCGTTCGCCGCGCGCCACCGGACTACCGGGAGCGACGCGATAGGCGAGCAGCTCGTGGTGAGCCGAGCCCGGCAGCTCGAGCTCGACCTTGTCGAGCGGTCCAAGCCTTGCCGGCACGACGAGGCCGAGACGGCGCGCCAGCGGACCGACGGTCCAGCCCTGCACCACCAGCGAGACCAGCACGATGATGAAGGCGACATTGAAGATGAGGCGACCGTTGGCGAGACCGCCGAGCAGTGGCGTGATGGCAAGCAGGATCGAAACGGCGCCGCGCAACCCGACCCAGGAGACGAAGGCGACCTCCGGACGTGGCAGGCGGAACGGCATCAGGCAGAGCCAGACGGCCAAGGGCCGCGCCACGAAGATCAGGAACAGGCCGAGCAGGATCGCCGGCAGCAGGATCGCTGGGAATTGCGAGGGCGTGGCAAACAGGCCGAGGATCAAAAACATGATGATCTGCGCCAGCCACGACATACCGTCCTGGAAGCGCTTCAGGATGGTGACGGCGCGAATGTCGGAATTGCCGGCGATCCTGCTCGGCCTGTTCCTGATCTTCGTGGCGCGGCCCTTGGC
>NZ_RZSR01000943.1:0-2304 GCF_004023265.1 Mesorhizobium sp. M1A.F.Ca.IN.020.06.1.1 | reverse complement strand
GGGCAGCAGCGCGAAGCGTGCCGAGCGCCCGGGCTGCACCGACGGCAGCGCGAGGTCGGCGGCGCGCCAGGCGGCCTTCAGCCCGGCCTGGTCGCCGTCGAAGCAAAGCACCGGCTCCGGCGCCATGCGCCACAAAAGCTCGAGCTGGTTTTCGGTGAGCGCCGTGCCGAGAGGCGCCACGGCATTCTCGAAGCCGGCCTGTGCCAGCGCGATCACATCCATATAGCCTTCGACGGCGATCACCGTGCCGCCCTTGGCCACCGCTTTGCGGGCGCGGGCGAAATTGTAGAGCACGTTGCCCTTGTGGAAGAGCTCGGTCTCCGGCGAGTTCATGTATTTCGCCAAAGCGTCCGGCGCCAGCGCCCGACCGCCGAAGGCGATGATCCTGCCGCGCGAATCCGGGATCGGGAACATGATGCGGTCGCGGAACCAGTCATAGGAGACCGGGATGTCGTCGCCATGCCGGACCAGTCCGCAGGCTTCGATATCGGCCTTCGGCACCCCCTTGGCGGCGAGGTATTCCTTGAGCGCGTTGCGGCTGTCCGGCGCATAGCCGAGCCGGAAGGACTGCTGCGTCGCCGGCGTCAGACCGCGGTCGCGCAGATAGGCGCGGGCCTTGGCGCCTTCCGGTCCCTGCAGGCGCTCCTGGAAGAAGACCGTCGCCATCTCCATGACGTCGGTCAGGCTGGCGCGTTCCTTCTCGCGCTTTTCTTCTTGGGCGTCGCGCACCGGCATCGGCACGCCGGCCATCTCTGCGATCCTTTCGACCGCTTCGGGAAAGCTCATGCCGTCGAGCTCGGTCAGGAACTTGAAATGATCACCCGAGACCGAACAGCCGAAACAGTGATAGCGCCCCTTCTTGTCCTCGCAGTGGAACGACGGGCTCTTTTCGCCGTGAAACGGGCAGCACGCCCAATAATCGCCGCGCGATGCGTTGGACTTCTTCCTATCCCAGGAAACGCGTTGACCGATCACCGAAGAAATCGGCACGCGGTCGCGTATCTCGTCGAGGAAGGCGGGTGGAAAGCGCATCGGGAAAGGCTCGTTTACCCTCCATATAATCAAGCCGCTTGGGCGCGACGACTCGATAAGCCCGATCGTACCCGCTTTTCACAGACAAAAAGAAGGCGGCCGCGCGGCCGCCTTCCCGTCTTTCGGACCATTCCCCGCTCAGTGCGCGGCGATCGCGCCGAAGATGATACCGGAGACGATGCTGACCAAAAGGTAGTCGTTGCCGACGCGAATCCACTCCTGGCCGGGGCCGGGACGGCGCAGCCCATAACGGTGCCAGTCGCGAACCGCCTGATGGCGCTTCCAGCTGGAATACTTCTGCCCATTGCGCCAATGGCTGCGCTTCACCACGACCTTCTTCTTCACGACGCGCTTCTCGACATGCCGGCCCGGCTTCTGCCAGTCGACCTGTGTGTAGGTCGATTGCGTCTCGCTCGGCTGAACGAGCGGCGCCGCCTGGCCCGAAAAGGCCGAAGCGGTCAGCATCGCGGCGGTCACGGTGGAAAGTATGAGACGCTTCATGGTCAGTGCTCCTTGGTTGTCGATAGGCAAGGAGATATTCCGGCTGGCATGAACCGAAACTGAATACCTTGGTTACAATTCCGTAATGATTTCCGTTGGTTACGCAAGCAGGTTCACCAATTTACAGAAACCGGTTCAAGCCCAGGCTTCGCGTCGACGCGACATTTGCCGCCTGTCCGACCGCGATCTGCAACCAAAGCACCTTCTATCCATTTCCGACACACGCCGTCGTGTGCCGAATGTCGGCCGAATCGGGTAAAATTTATTATCCGGCTAATGTAAACTGCTTTAGTCTCGACCTTCGAAATGCTTGCGATTCGCACCTTTTTCCGCTTCCTGGCCGCCTCGTTGCGAGGCTCGGCATGAGCGGATCCGTTGTCCTTCTGCACCTTGCCGGCGCAGTGGCGCTGATGCTGTTCGCCACCCGCATGGTAAAAACCGGTGTCGAGCGCGCCTATGGCGATGTGCTGCGTCACAGGCTGCGCGCCACCATGCGCAAGCCGCTGATGGCGGTGCTGGCCGGCTGTGGCCTCGCGATCGCGCTGCAGAGTTCCACCGCCGTCACGCTGCTGGTCGGCTCCTTCGCCGGCGCCGGCATCGTGTCGGGCGCCGCCGGGCAGCTTGCCGTGCGCGGCGCCGAGATCGGCTCGGCCTTGGTCGCGAAGCTTCTTACCTTTGATCTGTCGCTCGTGGTGCCGTTGTGCCTGGTCGCAGGAACCATCATGTTCATGGCCACCGAGCGCCGCGATTGGCGTCAGACCGGCCGCATCC
>NZ_RZSR01000942.1:0-2306 GCF_004023265.1 Mesorhizobium sp. M1A.F.Ca.IN.020.06.1.1 | reverse complement strand
TGTCATTATCCTGGCCATTGTTGCGTATTATGTTTTTGGCAGAACCGGTGGCGAGCACGCCCCCGCGACTTCCGAGCCGCCGGCCGCGACGACGCCGGCCCCGGCGCCTGCAACGCCTGAACCTGCGCCCGCAACGCCTGCTCCAGCTCCGACGCCAGCCCCGGCACCCGCGCCCACTCCGACGCCTGCCCCGGCTCCGGCACCTGCGCCGTCTCCGTGATCAGGCTATAGCTCCACGACGAACGGCCCGCCGAAAGGCGGGCCGTTTTTGTTTAACTACACCTTTGCCATCCTCGGGCGTTCGGCGCCGGCCGTGACGAGCACCTAAATATGGATCGGCTTGAAGAACGTGGCCAGCGCCGCTTCCTTGACCGCCTCCGACATGGTCGGGTGGGCATGGCAGGTGCGGGCGAGGTCTTCCGAGGAGCCGCCGAACTCCATCAGCACCGCCGCCTCGTGGATCATCTCGCCGGCGCCGAAGCCGACGATATGAACGCCGAGCACGCGGTCGCTCGCCTTGTCGGCGAGGATCTTCACGAAGCCGTCGGTGTGCAGCATGGCCCGCGCGCGGCCATTGGCGCTGAAAGGGAACTTGCCGACCTTGTAGTCGATGCCGGCCTTTTTCAGCTCCTCTTCGGTCTTGCCGACCGAGGCGATTTCGGGACTGGTGTAGACGACGCTCGGGATAACGTCGTAGTTCACATGACCGGCCTGGCCGGCGATCGTCTCGGCTACCGCCACGCCCTCGTCCTCGGCCTTGTGCGCCAGCATCGGCCCGGCAATGACGTCGCCGATGGCATAGATGCCGGGCACGTTGGTCCTCAGATGCCCGTCGGACTTGACCCGGCCGCGCTCGTCCATCTCGACGCCGGCTTCTTTCAATCCAAGGCTGTCGGCATAGGGGCGGCGTCCGGTCGCGACCAGCACGACATCGGCCTCGATCGTTTCCGCCGCGCCGCCCTTGACCGGCTCGAACGTCACGCTGGCGCCCTTCTTGGATTTGGCGACGCCGGTGACCTTGGCGCCGAGCTTGAACTCGAAGCCCTGCTTGGACAGCAGCCGCTGGAATTGCTTCGAGACCTCGCCATCCATGCCGCCGAGGATGGTGTCGAGGAACTCGACAACCGTGACCTTGGCGCCGAGCCTGGCCCAGACCGAGCCGAGCTCGAGCCCGATGACGCCGCCGCCGACCACCACAAGACTGCCCGGCACCTTGGCCAGCGACAGCGCGCCGGTCGAGGACACGATCACCTTCTCGTCGAAGTCGACCTTGACACCCGGAATGCCGGCGACGTCGGAACCGGTGGCGATGACGATGTTCTTGGTCTCGATCTCCTCGACCTTGCCGCCCTCGCCGGTGACCGACACCTTGCCGGCGCCGATCACCTTGCCGGTGCCGCGGAACGAGTCGATCTTGTTCTTCTTGAAGAGAAAAGCGACGCCGTTGACGTTGGAGGCCACGGTCGCATCCTTGTGCGCCAGCATCTTCTTGAGATTGAGTTTTGGCGCGCCGACCTCGATGCCGAGCATATCGAAGGCATGACCGGCTTCGGCGAACATCTCGGAGGCGTGGAGCAGGGCTTTCGACGGGATGCAGCCGATATTGAGGCAGGTGCCGCCGAAGGTGGCGTTCTTCTCGACCACCGCTGTCTTCAGGCCGAGCTGTGCCGCCTTGATGGCGCAGACATAGCCGCCCGGTCCCGATCCGATGATTACGACGTCATAAGCCATGATGGTGTCCTTCTGGTCTGGCCTTCAGCGGCCGCCGCTCACATTCAGGATCGCGCCCGTTATATAGGAGGCCGCGTCCGACAAAAGGTAGAGAACCGCGCTCGCGACCTCGTCGGCCGTGCCCGCGCGCTTCAGCGGCAGCAGATCCTGCATCCGCGCCACGCGCTCGGGCTGGCCGCCGGAGGCATGGATGTCGGTTTCGGTGATGCCTGGACTGACGGCATTGACGCGGATGCCTTCCAGCGCCACCTCGCGCGCCAGACCAACGGTCAGCGTGTCGATCGCGCCCTTGGAAGCGGCGTAGTCGACATATTCGCCGGGCGAGCCCAGTCGTGCCGCCGCCGAGGACAGATTGACGATGGCGCCGCCCTTGCCGCAGTGACGGGTCGACATGCGCCTGACGGCCTCGCGGGCGCAGAGGAAGGAGCCGACGACGTTGATGCGCATCATGCGCTCGATCCGCTCGGCGCTCATCTCATCGACACGCGCCTTGACGTCGACGATGCCGGCATTGTTGACGAAGGCGTCGAGCCGGCCGAAGGCCCGGTCCACCGCCTCGAACATCGCCACCACAT
>NZ_RZSR01000093.1:0-10205 GCF_004023265.1 Mesorhizobium sp. M1A.F.Ca.IN.020.06.1.1 | reverse complement strand
GCCTGAGGAACATGTCGCCCACCGATGCCAGCAGCGCAGAGACCGCTTCATCGGTGCGCAGCGGATCAGGTTGAGCGGCAGCGCCTTCATAGGTGCCGACGCCGGCAATGCGCAGCCGTCCGCCGGTCGCAACGGCATCGGCGATTGCCTCGGCCTCGGCCGTGGTTCGTGCGCCCGCCCTCGCCGCGCCGAGCTCGACCAGGACACGCAACGGCGGGAGATCGGCAGCTGCCCGCCACGCATTCGCCAGTGCCCGCACAGCCGCGACCGAGTCGGCGAAGACATAGAGCTCGGCATCCGGCCACGCGCCAGTCAGTTTCGCGAGCCGGCCTGCACCACCGGCGCCGCCGACCTCGTTGGCAATGATCAGTCTCGAGAGACCCGCCTTCAGCATCACCGTTGCCTGCCTTATATCGGCGACCGTCGTGCCCCAGGCACCGGCCTTGACCAGCGAATGGGCGAGATCCGGCGCCATCGGCGTCTTGGCATGCGGCGCGACCGCAGCGCCCTGCTCGCGCGCATAACGCAGGAACAAGTCGCGATTTGAGGCGAAGGCCGCTTCGTCAAGGGTGAGCAGCGGCAGCGACATGCGGCCATCGGCCGGATGCCAGCCTTGCTGTCCGGCCAGGCTGGAATCCAATCCGGACGTGCCGGGGGGCACGCCACGGATACGATCGTCGAGCATGAAATTTTCATGCACGACAAGCGATTGGGCCGGTGTGTTCTCGCTCATCCGATGCTAACCCTTCCGTCGCCGAACAATGGCTCAACCGATTGCCGGCCAAGGCCTGAGGGAACCGCGTGCCAAATCCCTACTCCGGACCCATCATCGACGCCCATCACCATCTCTGGGATCTCAGCCTCGGCCGCCATCCCTGGCTGACCGCCTCTGCCGGCGAACGCGGCGGCCTCGGCGAGCTTGATGCCTTGCGCCGCAACTATCTGCCTGAGGATTATCTGCGCGACGCCGCCCGGCACCATGTCGTCGCCAGCGTCCATGTCGAAGCCGGCTGGGCGAGCGACGACAGCGTCGGCGAGACCCGCTGGCTCGAGACGCTCGACAAGTCGTGCGGCGTAGCGGCGCGCTACGTCGTCCATGTGCCGTTGGCGAGCCACAACGCGGCGGAGTTGATCGAGGCGCAGGCCGCGTTCGACCGCGTCATCGGCATACGCGACATTCTGAGCTGGGACCCTGATCCCGCCCGCCGCTTCGCCGCTCGCGACGGCATAATGGACGATCCCGCCTGGCGCGCCGGCCTTGGCTCGCTCGCCCGGTACGGGCTCTCCTTCGACCTGATGGTGTTTCCACGCCAACTGGCCGAGGCAGCGCACCTCGCCGCGGCCTTTCCCGACCAGCAATTCGTCCTCAACCATTGCGGCAGCCCGATCGACCGTGATCCCGAAGGCTTGCAGAGATGGCGAGACGGGCTGCGGCGGCTGGCCGAGCGCGACAACGTCGCCATCAAGATCTCCGACCTGGTCGCTTACGATCATGACTGGACGCTCGAAAGTCTGCGGCCGATCGTTCTGCATTGCATCGACTGCTTCGGCATGAAGCGCGCCATGTTCGGCTCCGACTTCCCGGTCGCCGGCCTGCACGCCTCGTTCGATGAGGTATATGACAGCTTCAAGGTCATCACCGCCGATCTTTCCCGGGATGAGCAGGCGGCGCTGTTCTTTGGCAACGCCGCTCGCATCTATCGCCTGGACGCCGGGTCATCGCCGGGCTTGCTCCCTGCCTGAGAGCAGCAGCAGCCCGAGGATGAGCGAACCGAACAGGATGCTGCGCCAGCCGGGCGATGCATTGACCACGGTGATCAGCGCAGTGATCGTCACCAGCAGGACGGCTCCCGGGATGGTGCCGGCATAGGTGCCGAGCCCGCCGAGGATCGAGGTGCCGCCAAGCACCACTGCGGCGATCGAGGCGAGCAGATAAGGATCGCCGATCCCGACATAGCCCTGCCCGTTCATGCCGAGCACCAGCACGCCCGCGAGCCCCGCCGTGAATCCGCTGATGCCGTAGACAGCCAATGTCGTGGAAGTGATCGGCACGCCCGACAGCGAAGCCGCAAGCGGATTGGCGCCCATGGCGAAGATGCGGGCGCCGAAAGGCGTTGCATGCATCAGTGTCAGCACGAGCACGGAAACCGCGATCCATAGCAGGATGCCAGCCGGGATGCCGGCCGGCCGCGCATTGCCAAGCCAATGAACCAGCGGGTTCTCGGCGGTGACGGCACTGCCGCCGGCAATGATGATCAGCAGACCCTGCAGGAATGTCGCCATGGCCAGCGTCATGATCATCGGATGGACGCGCAGCAGCGCCACCCCTAACCCGTTGACCACGCCGATAGCTGTGGTCAGCGCAAGCACCGCGAGCACGGAGGCAAGGCCGGTCGGATCGGCCTGCCATGACAGCAGCGGCAGGCTGATGGCGCTGACGGTGACGATCGCTGCCACCGAGAGATCGATCCCGCCGGCGATCACCACGAAGGTCTGCCCGGCCGCCACGAGGCCGATCACCGCGCCAAGTTCTACCAGGTAGCGCAGATGTCCGTAGGCGCCGAAGCCGCGCGATGCGATGCTCGCCGCAATCCAGACTGCGACGACGATGGCAAGGGTGAGGAACGGTCGGCTGGTGAGGATCGCCCTGGCGCGTCTGCCGCCGGGGCTATCGGTCCACGCTGTCATTGCTGCACCTTGCGGAATTGCGGGATGGCGACCGCGCCGATGATGATCAGCCCTTGCGCGACATACTGCGCTACCGGGGTGAAGCCGAGGAAGAACATCACGCTAATCATCAGGCTGAGCAGCAGGCTGCCGGCGAGCGCGCCTCGCATGGTGCCCTGCCCGCCGAGAAAGCCAATGCCGCCAAGCACGGCAGCGGCAATGGAATTGAGCGTGAAGGCGGTGCCGATGACCGGATCGCCAGAGCCCGTTTGCGCGGCGACGAACAGCCCGGCGCCGGTCGACAAGAGGCCGCTGATCGCATAGGCGGCCACACGCGCCGCGTCGACCGGCACACCGGAACGGTAAGCCCCGACCGGATTCTCGCCGGCGGCATAGAGGCTCAATCCAAGCGGCGTGGCGAGATAGAGCTTCCACAGCAGGACGACCACCACCAGCAGCACGAACGCCGCTGGCGTGTCGCCGGCAAGCAGGTCGGACAGCCAAGCCGGGATGGAGCCGCCAGGCCTCGGCAGGATCAGCAGTGCGGCGCCACCGATGATGAACGAGCCGGCGAGCGTCACCACGATCGCCGGCAGGCGCAGCCTGACCACGATGAAGCCGGTCGCGGCGCCAATGCCGAGCCCGGCAAGCGCCACGGCGGCCGCGCCGCCGGCGACGCCCAGCGGTCCGCCCATGCTGGTCGCGGCAATGACCGCGCCGAGGCTGACGGTCGCGCCGATCGCAAGGCTGATGCCGCCGGTGAGCATGAGGATCGCCTGCGCCATCGCCACCAGCGCCAGCGGGAACCAGCTCTGGGTGAACTTGGCAAAGCCGGAGACCGTGAACAGGCCCGGAAAAAGCACGGCATAAGCGATGAGAAACGCCAGCACCACCAGGAAGAGGCTGCGAACGCCGATGTTGCGGCGCGCCTGCACCTGCCAGTAGAGCGCGCCGTCGGCTCTCGCGGATGGAATGATGCTCATGCCGCCACCTTCCGCCTCTCTGCACCCATCGCCGCCGACACGATGGCTTCCTCGCTCAGCGCGGCACGCTCGAGCATCCTGGCGACCCGGCCTTCACGAACCACCGCGACGCGGTCGCATAGATGCACCAGTTCCGGCGTATCGGAACTGAGCAGCACGACCGCCTTGCCAGCGGCGGCGAAGGCGCGAAGCATCAGATAGATTTCGCGCTTGGTCTCGACGTCGACGCCACGCGTCGGATCGTTGAGCAGCAGCACCAGCGGATCGTGCGGCATCCACTTCGCCAGCGCGACCTTCTGCTGATTACCGCCCGACAAGGCCTGCGCCGGACGCTGCAGGTCGCCCTTGATGGAAAGCTGGGCGGCGAGATCCCTTCCCTTCTGGCGTTCAGCCTTGCGGCTGCGCAGCTTCAACGACGAAAGTCTTGCGAGGGAAGGCAACATCATGTTGGTGATGATCGGATGAATAAGGTGGAGGCCCTCGCGCTTACGGTCGGCTGGCACATAGGCGAGCCCCAGCGCGTTGGCTTTCGGCACATTACCCGGCAGGCCCGACACGCCGTTTACCGTCGCCGAAACCGTCCTCGCCGGGATGGCCCCATAAAGACCGAGCAGCAGATCCTCCTGCCCCTGACCGACCAGGCCGCCTATGCCCAGCACCTCGCCGGTCCCGATGTCGAGGTCGACGTCGTGCATCAGGCCGACCGAGAAGCCGCGGACCGAGATGGCGGCGCCGGGCGATATCGACGGCTGCCATTTCGGAAAGAGATCGCCGGGGTCGCGCCCGACCATCAGGCGCACCAATCCAGTCGCATCGGTTCCCTCCAGCGGCCGGTCGGCCGTGCAGGCGCCGTCCTTCAGCACCGTCACATGCTGGCAGAGCGCCATCACCTCGTTGAGCCGGTGCGAGATGTAGAGAATGGCCACGCCTTCTCCACGCAGCCGTCCCAAAAGGTCGGTGAGGATTTTCGTTTCCGTCGCCGAGAGCGACGAGGTCGGCTCGTCGAGGATGAGCACGCGCGGCCGGCGATAGAGAGCCTTGGCGATCTCCACCATCTGCCGTCGCCCGAGAGATAGATTCCCAACCGGTGTCGACAACGGCTCGTCGAGGCCGACGAGTTTGCATGCCGCCTTCGCCCGCGCGGCAAGCTCCTTGTAGTCGACCAGCCCGAAGCGCTTGGGATAGGCGCCGATGCCGATGTTCTCGGCTATCGAAAGGCTGGCCGTCAGGCTGAGCTCTTGCTGCACGACGGCGATGCCGGCCTGTCGCGCGAGCGCTGGCGTCATGCGTGCCACGGCACGCCCATCGACCTCGATGGTCCCGCTGTCCGGGCGCAAGGCGCCCGACAGGAGGTTGATCAAGGTCGACTTTCCGGCGCCGTTCTCGCCGAGCAGCGCATGCACGCGGCCCGGTTGGAGAGCGATGGAAACGTCGCGCAGGACGGGGTTGCCGAAGAACGCCTTCGACACCCCCCGCGCGGCAAGGAGCGGAGCCATGGTCAATGCTGCGACCCTTCGCCTACTTCTGCGCCAGCAGCTTCTTGAACAGCTCCTCATCGTAGGGCGAATAGATGTAGCCGTCAGCCGGGAAATCTTTCGCCCGGGCGAGGTATTGATCGATGTTGGAATTGTCGATGACCGGCAGCGGAATCTTGACGAAGGCCGGCACGTCCTTGCCCTCCAGCGCCTGGACCGCGGTGTAGGTGGCAAAGGCGCCGAGCCAGTTCGGCTGCATGGTCGCCCAGCTCTTCAGGCCCTTTTCCTTCCACAGCTCGAGGAACTGGCGCGCATTCTCGCCGGTGATCGGCACCTGGTCGCGGCCCTGCTTGTCGAGCGCGAGCACCGCACCGGCCGAGAGCGCGCCGCCGAGCGACAGGATGCCGTCGATCTCGGGATTGGCGAACAGCAGGCTGGTGACGGCTTCCTGGGCCGGCGCGACATTGTACGGCGTGTTGGTCTCGGCGAGGATTTTCACGTCGGGGTGGGCCTTGAGCTCGGCATCGGCGCCCTTGCGGCGGTCGTCGCTGACCGAAACGCCGGCCGGGCCGTTGAGGATGAGGATCTTGCCCTTGCCGCCGATGGCGTCAATCAGGAACTTCGCAGCCTGGTCGCCCCACTGCGAGGAATCCGTGTTGACCTTGGCCGTCACCTGGTCGGTATCGACCAGGCTGTCGAAGTTGATGATCGCGATACCCTTGGCGCAGGCATCCGCGATCACACGCGCCGGAGCGGTCGAGGAACCGGCGATCAGGATGATGGCGTCGACATTGGAATCGATCATCGACTGGATCTGCTGGATCTGCACATTGGCGTCGCCCTGGGCGTCGGTCACGACCAGCTTGTCGACCAGCCCCTGCTTCTTGAGCGCCTCGACCTCGGCTTCGATCGTGCCCTGGGTCTGCTTCATCCAGGTCGGCACGGAATAGATGTTGGCCCAGCCGATCGTATACGGCGCCTTGCGGTCGCCCTTGATGCACTTCGCGGCCGCATCGGCCTGCGAGCCGACACCGACGGCCAGGACGAGACCGAGGCAAAAGGCGC
The DNA here is from genome assembly GCF_004023265.1 of Mesorhizobium sp. M1A.F.Ca.IN.020.06.1.1. Taxonomy (NCBI): domain Bacteria; kingdom Pseudomonadati; phylum Pseudomonadota; class Alphaproteobacteria; order Hyphomicrobiales; family Phyllobacteriaceae; genus Mesorhizobium; species Mesorhizobium sp. M1A.F.Ca.IN.020.06.1.1. The sequence continues at coordinate 4,015 of NZ_RZSR01000093.1, read as the reverse complement.
TGACGGATGCGAAAAACGATGACTTCTTCATGACAGTTCCCCTTCTGTAGCTCTTGTCCGGACGTGCGGAGTCGGGACGGCGAAACACCGCGGTTGCCGCGTCGCGGAAACCGCTCGTTCGTCGGCTGGACTTCTTCTGCCCGGCTCGTTAGTTTATCCGATATTCCAGACAACATGTCTGTATATCGGACAGACGGGATGCTAGACTGAGCCTTGACATCTTTCAAGCGTCTTGAGACGAGAGCCGAAAATGATTTTTGAGCGGCTGGCATGAGCGAAGGCGCAACTGGTTTGATCGAGGCAGGCGCCGGGGCACAACCGCAGGCCGGCGAGCGCCGCCGCGGCATCGACCGCGTCATCATGCTGCTCGAGGCCCTGCTGAAGCATCGCGCGCCGATGCGCATCGGCGACATCGCAAAGATGATCAACGCACCCCGTTCGACGACCTATGAGATCGTCAACAGCCTGCTCGAAGCCGAGATGCTCGAAAATGTCGGGTCCGAGGGCTACGTCTATTTCGGGCGGGCGATGCACTTGTTCGGATGGGCGTACTCGCATCACAACGCACACTATCGCCGCATCCTTGAAACGCTGGACAGGATGGCGGCCGAGACCGGTGAGACCGTTCAGCTCTGTGGTCTGCGCGGCAACAAGTATGTCGTTCTCGATTGCCGGGATTCTCCCGGCCCTTTCCGCATCTCGAGCGATGTCGGCGTCGAGGTGCCGATCCCCTGGACGGCGTCGGGGCGGCTGCTGGTCGGCCATATGCAGGAGAGGGAACTCAAGAATTTCATTCCTGCCGCCGACTACGAACTCCCCGACGGTCGGGTCATTGCTCCCGACGAATTCTTCGCCGATGTCGACCTGGCTCGCCGGCAGGGCTTCAGCGAGACCTCGGCGCTCGCCGACCGTTTCACCTGGTGCATGGCGGCTCCCATCCGCGACAGCCACGGCGCCATCAAGACGACGCTTTGCTTTGTGCTGCCGGTCGATACGCCGGAGCCGCGTCGCAACCAGTTGCTTGAGCTGCTGCGCGAGCGCGCCCGCGCACTGTCGCTCGCCGGAAGCTGAGCCGGAATGCGGCCGTCTGGCCCAGTCGAATGCCGCGACTACCGGTTGCGGCACAACGACGGTCTTGCGACATAGCGCCAATGGCGTCCGCTCCCTCGATCACCAAGGCCGCGCTCTGGATGGCGCTGTCGATCGCCTCGTTCCTGGCGATGTCGGTCGCTGGCCGTACCGCGACGGCCGCGCTCAATGTCTTCCAGGTGCTGGAGCTGCGCTCGGTGATCGGCTTCTTCATCCTGCTGCCGCTGGTGCTGACGGGCGGCGGCTTTAGGGCGATGCGCACCCAGCGCCCGCTCGCCCACATCGCCCGCAACGTCGTCCACTATGCCGGCCAGGCCGCCTGGCTCTATGCGCTGACCTTGATTCCGCTGGCCGTGCTGATCTCGATCGAGTTCACGACCCCGATCTGGACGGCGATCCTGGCGGTGAGCTTTCTCGGCGAAAGGCTGTCGCGGGCCAGGCTGACGGCAATCGTGCTGGGGCTGATCGGCGTGGTGATAATCGTGCGTCCCGGCGTCGGCTCGGTCGATCCCGGGCATCTCGTCGTGCTGGGAGCCGCAATGTGCTTCGGCGTCTCGGTGGTCATGGTCAAGTCGCTGACGCGAACCGACAGCGTCGTACGCATCATCTTCTGGATGCTGATCATTCAGTCCGTGGTCGGCCTCGTCCCGGCGCTCTATGTCTGGCGCAACCCGGCAGTCGAACTGTGGCCGTCGATATTGGTGGTCGCCTTCACCGGCATGTCCTCCCATTTCTGCATGGCCCGCGCGCTCAGCCACGCCGATGCGACCGTCATTTCGCCGATGGACTTCCTGCGCGTGCCGCTGTCTGCGCTGATCGGATGGCTGCTTTACAACGAGCAGATCGATGTCTTCACCGCCGGGGGCGCCTTGCTGATCCTGACCGGCAATCTGCTCAACCTGCAGCGCAAGGCGCCTCAGCCTGCCGAAGTCGCGACCTCCTAGCTGCCAGGTCAGACGCCCGGTTGGGTTGCCTGCGAACTGGCGTCGGCGGGACCGTCATCACTCGCCTCATCGCTCAATCGTAGACGCCATCAAATAGAAGATCGTTGTCGCCGCCGGCCTTGAAATGTCCGGCGTAAGAGCCCGCTGGCAGCAGCAGGGCTTCGCCCGCACCGTTGCGTAATGTTACGGTCTTTGGCCCGATCGCAAGGTGAAATGGCGGATCAAGCACGGTGCCGTCGATTTCGACCCGGCCCCGCAAAGGCGTTCCATCGGCGCTGTAGAGCGCATAAGTTCCAGCAATAGGAACATCAAAGATCTTCCGCTCACCGGGTTGCAGGCGGAAACCAGCGATCCTGAGGTTTGGCGCCACACGGACATAGCTGTTCAAAATCAGGGGCGCGACTACCGGATAGATATAGTCCATCCGGTAGGACCACAGGATCAGCTTCGGGCGAGACTTGCTAAGCACATTGTAAGCCTCGGAACGCCCGCTTTCCCGCAAGGTCGCGAGCACGTAGTGTTTGTCGAGCCACAAAGTTGTTGGCTCCATTCGATTGGGCAACATTCCTATGCCGTCGAAGTACCGCTCGTCGGGTGCAAGCAATGACTCCGCACGCGCCACCAGCTCAAGTTGGGCCGTATTGTCGAAGCGAAAGTAAAGTATATTGGCAACGAAGCTTATGGCCATCGCCGTGACCAAGGCTATCCACGCCAGGCGCAGATAACGCGCGCGGGCTGCGAGGCCGTCGAGCATTGTCAACGACCATAGCGACATGAACGGCAACGCCATGATGAACACGTAGGGCCACGGCTGGTCGTGCGCGAAGACCAGCACCGTGATGACGACAGAGAAGATCAGCGCAATTCGCCTCCGCTCGTCGAGCTTCATGATCTGTATCAGAGACAGAGCCATGCCGGCGAAACAGAAGACGTAAAGAACATAATTGCGCGCGAGCGTCTGAACCACGAAGCGCCTCAGCCCCCCGTAGTCACCGCCGCCGCGCGTTGCGACCTCAAGAGGGCCGAACACCAAGCTCTTGGCGATGGGAACAGGGTCGGCGCCGCCGAAGATGAAGCAATATGCGATTATAGGCAGAGTCCATCCCAGCACGAGCCATGCCCCGCGGACCATGCCTGCCAGGTAGCGTCTCATCAAAGCCGCGTCGGCGACCAGGCCAAGGCCTAGCGCAAGGTTGAAGTAGATTGATTTCTGCGTTGCGAGAAACGACAGGCCGCTCAAGGCGCCGGCAGCGACAAGCTGCCATCCCCTCAATTCACGGGCCCGTAGCACGACCAGCAGCGCCCCTGCGGCGAAGAACACCGCCAGCGGTTCGGCGATAGTGCGAAAGATGCGCTCCATGAAATTCGAGAAGCACAAGAGGACGAGGACAATGGCCAAGGCACGAACCCGATCCTCCCCAAGCGCGCGAGCGCAGGCGTAGACCAAAGCAATGGTCGCGCATGCCAGCAACGCGGTCTGCATACGACCGACAAGCAGAATGGACGTGGCATCCCAACCGATCAGGTGAGCCAGCTTGTAAAAGGCGGTGGAACCGACCGCCTTGCTTGGCTGCACGGTGGCGAACAGCCCATTAAACAAATGCTTCGCGTATCCAAGCTGACCAAATTCGTCCATGACGAATCGGCAATTCCAAGCCAAGGCGAACAACAACGCGATCTTCAGTACGATCAAAGCGCGTAGAAAGATCGTTAAGCGGCGCGATCCTGCACCGAATAAATCAGTCAGACCTGCTTCTGATCGCATTCAATCCCGCCCTGGAATGAACCTCAGATTTAAGCGACGTTAATTAAGAAAATTGGCTAGGCCACACGGCCCAGACGTTTGGAACCCTGTTCAGTGTTCGTTGCTGGAAGGCCTCAAGCACAGGCCAGGGCCGAAAGCGCCTGAACTTCGGCCAGATGCGGACGCGAAACCGCATCGACCATGGCGAAGTAGGTCAAAGTTTGGCCACTCCTCCGCC
>NZ_RZSR01000941.1:0-2314 GCF_004023265.1 Mesorhizobium sp. M1A.F.Ca.IN.020.06.1.1 | reverse complement strand
ATATCGGAGAGCTCGCGATCGACCTCGGCAAGCTGGCGAGCGAAGCGGTCGCGGCGCTCGGCGGTCTCACGCAAAGTGCGCTCGATCTGGTGGCGCGAGGCGGCCGCCTCGGCGCGTTCGGCCGTCAGCGCGGCAAGCCTGGCTTCGCTCTGCGAGAGCGTCGCGCCGGCCTGCTCGAAGGCGGCGCGGGTGGTGGCTTCGCGCTCGGCAGCACCTGCATTGTCCGAATTGAGCTCGGCTTCCTCGGCGCGGAGACGCTCGAGAATGTCGGCATTGTCGCGCACCATCCGCTCCTCGCGGGCGATGTCTGCATCGAGCTGTTGCAGGCGCCGCTCCAGCTCCGCCTGGCGCGAGCGGATGCGGCCGGCCTCTTCTTCGATCTGCGTCTTGGCGATCGACAGGCGCTGAAAGGCCGCCGCCGCGGCCGCTTCCGCGTCGCGCAGGTCAGGCAGGCGGTGGGCGGCGATGCCCTGCTCCCTCGCAGCGGCCATCTGGGCTGCGGCGCGGTCACCGACCAGCGTGGTGGCAACGGCAAGCGCCGAACGCGCTTCGCTTTCCTGGGTTTTGGCCAGCGTCCAGCGCAGATGCAGAAGCGTCGCCTCGGCCTTGCGGATGTCGGCCGACAGGTTCTTGAAGCGCGAGGCCTGGCGCGCCTGGCGCTTCAGGCTGTCGATCTGGCTTTCCAACTCGCCGACGACATCGTCCAGCCGTTCGAGGTTTTGTTCGGCCGCCTTCAGCCGAAGCTCCGCCTCGTGCCGGCGCGTGTGCAGGCCGGAGATACCGGCGGCTTCTTCGAGCAGCGCCCGGCGCGCCTGGGGCTTGGCCTGGATCAGCTCGCCGATGCGGCCCTGGCCGACCATGGACGGCGAGCGGGCGCCGGTCGACTGGTCGGCGAAGAGCAGTTGCACGTCCTTGGCACGCGCTTCCTTGCCGTTGATGCGGTAGAGCGAGCCCGCCTCGCGCTCGATGCGGCGCGACACCTGCAATTCATCGGCGTCGTTGAAGGCGGCGGGTGCCGTGCGGTCCGAATTGTCAAGGAAAAGCGTGACTTCGGCGGTGTTGCGCGCCGGCCGCGCGCCGGAGCCGGAAAAGATCACGTCGTCCATGCCGGACGCGCGCATGTTCTTGTAGGAGCTTTCGCCCATCACCCAGCGCAGCGCCTCGACAAGGTTGGACTTGCCGCAGCCGTTCGGCCCGACAATGCCGGTCAGCCCGCGTTCGATGACGAACTCGCCGGGCTCGACGAAGGACTTGAAACCGAGGAGGCGAAGGCGCGAAAACTTCATTCGCGCCGCTCCGCAAAGACCAATATGCCGAAGCCAAGCAGCTTCGGCGCGGCCTGGACGTCAGAGCAGAGGGTCGATGATGGCCGACATTTCCTCAATCGACATCGCCCCTTTGTAGGTCTTTCCGTTGATGAAGAAGGTCGGCGTCGAGTCGACCTTGAACTCGTCCGCTCCGCGTTTCTGGACTGCTCTCACATCGTCCAGAAGCTTCTGGTCCGTCAAGCAGGCCTCAAATGACTCCTGTGTAAAACCGGCGAGCTTGGAAATCTGCAGCAGCGCTTCCTTGGTGTTGCTGACGCCGACCCAGCTCGGCTGCTGCTTGAACAACACGTCCACCATGGCGAAATAGTTGTCCTTGGCGCAGCGCGCCAGCATGAAGCCGGCCTCGGCGCTCGGGTCGAAGGGGAATTCGCGTAGGATATAGCGCACCTTGCCCGTGTCGATGTATTTCGACTTCAGCTCAGGGAAGGTTGTGTCGTTGAAATGCGCGCAATGCGGGCAGGTCATCGAGGCATATTCGACGATGGTGACCTTGGCGTCGTCCTTGCCGAGCTGCTTGTCGGGCAAAGCGCCGGGCTTGAGCAGTTCCGCCATGTCGACGGTGCCCTGCGCTTCCGGCACCTGAGCGGCCGCGGGCGTGGCAGGCTTGGCTGGCGTCGACGGATTGGCGGGCTTCACATCGGCCGCCTTTGCCTCTTCACCCGAGTCGCTGCACGCGGCAAGCAGCGCCACTGCCGGAACGGCGGCCAGCGTGGTCAGAAGGTTTCTGCGAGACAAAGAGCGGTTCATGCGAATCACCTGATATCGGTTGGATTTTGCAATGCAAGGGCTAGAAAAGGCGAGAGTTGGCGCGAATTAAGGCATCGGCATCCCCAATCCAATCGCCAAATTTTTCGGGCGCGATCACGAATATGCGATATTGACGACAATTTTGCAGCGCGCTCCACGACTTTTCCCGAAACCGCCGGAACTTTCGGGAGACATGCTCAGGGCTTTTTTTGTCCGAGGATGGTCGCGCCGAGCCGCTC
>NZ_RZSR01000940.1:0-2314 GCF_004023265.1 Mesorhizobium sp. M1A.F.Ca.IN.020.06.1.1 | reverse complement strand
ACCTGCAGCCGGGTCTTGGCGATGGCGGCGGCCTGAGCCGGGGTGGCAGGCGTTGAAGCCGCCGCGGTCGCTGTGGGCGCGGGCGCGGTGGTCGTTGTTGGCGATGCGGTGGCCGACGTGCCCTGGGTGGCCGGCAGAGCCTGGGCCGAACCCGCCGGCGGCTTGACGGCAGAAGGATCGAGGACGTCCTTGGCGTTGGTGCAGGCGGCCAGCGCCAGCGCCGCAAGCAATGACACGGTCGTCACCTGCGATCGTCTCATTTGCCCGACAACTCCCTGGTGGCGAACGCCCCCGCGTGAACCAACCATTATGGATTCACTGCACGATCAAGTCGAGATCATGGCGCGAGAGCGGCTTCGGCGCCGATTCCGTGGTAAGATAGGTGCGGCCAAGCGTCATCGCCGTATCGGTTTCCGAATCCATGATGATCATATGCGCGAACAGCGTCATGCTGGGCGCGATCGGCTCCGGATTGCCCTGGTAGAACATCGGCATGTCCATCCAGGACGGCGTGAAGCGGGCGCCGAGCGAATAGCCGCAGGCGTTCAGCCGGTGCTTGGTCAGATTATGCGCCTCGAGCGTACGGGCATGCGCGTCGAAGACGTCGCCGAAGGAATTGCCCGGCGTCATCGCCTTCTCGACGGCAAGCAGAGCCGCGCGGGCGGCATCGAACAGTTCCTGGTGGCGCTTCGAGATCTTCCCGGTCAAAACGGTGCGCATCATCGCCGCGTGATAGTGATGGAAGACGCCCGCCCATTCGAGCGTCAGCTGGTCGTTCTTGGTGAGCTTGCGGCGGCCGGCCTTGTAGCGGCAGAGCAGGGCATCGGCGCCGGAGCCGATGATGAATTCGTTGGCGGGATAGTCGCCGCCGCCGGCAAAAACTGCTCCTTGCATGGCGGCCAGGATCAGCGCCTCGTCGCCGCCCTGCTTGATCAGCGGCAGCGCGGCATCGAGCGCATCGTCGGCGAGGCTTGCGGCTTTTTCGGCCTTGGCGATCTCGGCCGGACTCTTGAAGAGACGCAGCCGGCCGACGATTCCGGAAGCATCGGCGATCTGGCCGAAGGTCTGCAACTGCTCGTCCACGCGACGGCCATTGTAGGCCGTGAGGCCGTGCGTGTCGTATTCCACGCCGATGCGGGCGCCAAGCAGATCGAGATCGTTGAGCAGGTTGCGCAGGTCGATCGCGGGATTGGCGCCATCACGATCGGTCCACAATACGATATTCTCGATGGTCGAGGTGTTTCGCGCCTGCCTCAAATCGGCCGAGCGGGTGAGCAGCACCATCGAGCCGTCGCCCTTCACCACCAGGCACTGGAAGAAGCAGAAGCCGAAAGTGTCGTAGCCGGTCAGCCAGTACATGCTCTCCTGCGCGAACAAAAGCACGGCGTCGAGCTTCTTCTCGGCCATCTCGATCAGCAGCCGGTCGCGCCGCGCGTCGAATTCCGAACGTTCGAAATGCAGCGCCATTACTCTTTCTCCAGAACGATTGCCGAGACCTGCCGCCCGTAATCCGCTTCCTTGCGGTGGGTGGTGCGGCGGTAGGAATAGAAAAGGTGTTCTTCCGCGTAAGTGCAGCGGCCGAGCCCGTCGGCGGTCACGCCGGCCTTGCGCAACCGGTCGACCGTATATTGGTTGAGGTCGAACATCGAGTGGCCAGGGTTCTGCGACGACTTGAAGTAGCGTTGATTGCCGGCGTCGGCCTCGATGAAGCGAGCGACGAATTCCGGTCCCACCTCGTAATTGTCGGGTCCGATGGAAGGGCCGAGCACGGCGACGATGCGATCGCGGCGGGCGCCGAGCCCTTCCATCGCGGCTACGGTGTTTTCGAGCACGCCGGTGAGGGCGCCTTTCCAGCCGGCATGGGCCGCGCCGATGACGCGCGCCTCCGCGTCGGCGAACAGCACCGGTCCGCAATCGGCCGTCGAGGCGCCGACAGCGATGCCCGGCCGGTCGGTGACGATGGCGTCTGCCTTGGGGCGAGCGCCGGCAAAAGGCTCCTTGGCAATGACGACATCGGGAGAATGGACCTGGTGCGCGGTGAGGAGATGATCCGCCGGCACGCCCATCCAGTAGGCAACGCGGCGGCGGTTCTCGGCAACCAGCGTCTGATCATCGCCGGAGCCCGTGCCGATGTTGAGGCCTTGATAGATGCCGCCGGAGACGCCGCCGATGCGGGTGAAATAGCCGTGGCGTATGCCTGGCGCCTTCGCAAGCAGCGGCGAGCGTACTGGATCGGGTCTGGTGTGATTCAGCATGGAAGGGTTTGTTGTCCGCGTGGGCGATTTCCGAGGCGGTCAAGCGCCTTGCCGGCCCC
>NZ_RZSR01000939.1:0-2316 GCF_004023265.1 Mesorhizobium sp. M1A.F.Ca.IN.020.06.1.1 | reverse complement strand
GATCTCCGCTACGCGATTTATGACGACGACGGCGATCTTGTTGTATGGACGGATGCCGGCACCGTTTCCCGTGTCGATGGGTCAACCGGCGCTGTCGAATATACGAAGACCGTCCCCTACCAGATCGAAACCATTGGGTTGCGCGATCTCGGGGCACCCGACCTCCAACGCCTGACCGAGGAACTCTATTTCACCACCGGCGGCACGAGTTATTTCACGGATCTCAAGACCGGTCTCACGAGATCGATCACGGGCGCAGATGCCTCTGTGAACGCGTTCTTCTACGATGGGGTGACAGACACCGGCATTACGAAGACGACCTTAAGCCAGCCGAGGAGAATTCGCCTCGTCACGGGGACCGGCGACAGCCGCCTGCTTTCGGATTTCCTCGAGGACCTGATGGTTCACGGCGCCGGCTATGATCAGTCGGAAGTCGAGACCATCAACATTGACGATGTGATCGATGGGGCGGTGATCGACATCACGGCGGGTGCGAGGGACATAGCGCGCGCGACTTGTGAGCCGTATTCCATCGCCATCTTTGAACGCTCGGGCCAGGTCATTTTCAAGCGCGCCTTGACTGACGGCAGCTTTGCCGTCGATCAGTCGGTATCTTCGACGGGAGATGTCCTTGACCAGTAGCATTAAGGCAAGGCGCTCCGCGCGCTAAGCAATTCAATAATGGAGAACCAAATGGAAGCGCAAACGGCGCCACGGGCGAAGCCTTGCCCAACTACCGATCAAGAACCGCAAGGGCAGGACAACCCAGCCCGCCAGGCAGATCAACGTGAACAACAAGTGGCCTGGGCAATGACAGTCAGCTTTCTCGACATCGGAGCACGCCTATCATGACCGCTTATTACGTTCGCTCTGGCGCTGTTGGCGCCGGCACCGGAGCCGATTGGGCCAACGCCTATACGACGCTTACTGCAGCGTTCTCAGGCAAGGCGGCTGGCGACGTGTTCTATGTCTCGGAGGATCATGCAGAGAGCCAAGCCTCGGCGATGTCGATTGCGCCTCCGGGGTCAATCGCCAATCCGACGCCGATCATCTGCGTCAATCATTCCGGCAGCGTCCCGCCTGTGTCCGCAGATCTGCGGACGACGGCGACCATAACCACGACCGGAACAAACAATATTAGCTTCTCCGCCGGCGGCTATTACAAGGGTATCATCTTCAATGCCGGTACCGGTGCAGGTGGTGCGCAGATCATCGTTCCAACCACCGGCACGTCGGTCTTGATATTCGAGGACTGCTCGCTTCGAATAAATTCGACCGGCAATGGCAAGATTGCACTCGGCAACGGCGGCGTCAATCTGGCCCTCGTCGAGCTCATCAACACCACGGTTTCCTTTGCCGCGATCGGCCAGGGCTTTAACGTCGCTGGTGCCGCGTTCCGCTGGAAGAACACCGCTTCGGCATTGCTGGGCACGATCCCTACGACCTTGTTCGATTGGGTGAGCGGTCGCGGTGGCGACATCTTGCTGCGCGGGGTGGATCTCAGCGCGGCAGGCTCGGGAAAGACGATCATCGGTGCCACCGCATCGGTTTTCGGCCGTTTCCAGGCAATCGACTGCAAGCTCAATGCCAGCGTCACCAAGGCGACCACGCCGAACGGACCAGGCGTGCTCGAGCCGGAGTTCTACCGCTCTGGCTCTTCCGGCGTGAACTACAACCTCAACGAGACCAAGTATTCCGGAACGCTTGATGAAGAAACGACCATCGTCCGCACCGGCGGCGCCAGCGACGGCACCACGCCCTTGGCCTGGAAGATCGTCACGTCGGCCAATACGACCTGGTACACCCCTTTCGTGGCTCCACCTATTGCCATCTGGAACGACACTACGGGATCTTCCGTCACAGCGACCGTGCAGTGCATCTGGGGCGGTGGTGCGGTTCCCAACAATGATGAGATATGGGGCGAGGTTGAATACCTCGGCGACGCATCATCGCCGCAAGCGTCATTTGTTCATGACAGTAAAGCCGATCCACTGGCCGCCGCCGCCGGTCAGACCGCCGGCTCTGGAACTTGGGGCGGTTCTACAACGAAATTCTCTCTCGATATTGCGTTCACTCCACAACAGAAGGGATGGATATTGTTCAGGGTGAAGGCCGCCAAGGCGTCATCAACCTTCTATATCGATCCGAAGGTGACGCTGACCTAAGCCTAACCTGGCATCGCTGCAGCGGCGTGTCTCAGGCTGCGCTCAATGTCGGCGAGGTAGGCGCTGTCATTGGCAAAGCGATCCCAAAGGATGAAACCAACAATAAGCGCAGTCACAACTAAGGGCCAACGCACTGGAACTCTCCCTCAAA
>NZ_RZSR01000938.1:0-2323 GCF_004023265.1 Mesorhizobium sp. M1A.F.Ca.IN.020.06.1.1 | reverse complement strand
CGTCACGCTCGGCGGCGTGCCCGTCGGCGCACACCCCGCCGGTATCCGCTGGCTGCCCGGCGCCGCAATCGCGGGTGGCGCCATCGTCGGCGGCTTCGATATCGCGCCGGCGCTTCTCGGCAAAACCTCGCGCGAACGCTTTCGTGCGCTCTTGAAAATCAGCTGAGGCAAAATGGCTTACGAGCACGAGTCGAACCTGACCGGCGCCTATGACCGCTCCCCGCAGTTCCCGCTGTGGGACAGCGTGCTCAACCGTGAAGGCAAGATTGGTCAGGCGGCCGAGATGGTCGAGGCCCAGACCATCCTTCAGCGGAAGATCCGTTCGATCGGCAATCTGGTCGCGCGCGACGGCGACCGCGTCGAAGGCGCCGACATCATCATCGACGTTGCGGCGCAAACCGTCACGCTGATCGCCGGCAAGCTCTATGTGGCAGGCCGTGTTCTCGACGCGCCGGCGGCGGTGCTGACAGACGTGCCGATGACAGGTGCCGTGCACATTGGGGTGCGCCTGCTCAAAACGTATGTCACCGAGCTCGAGGAGCCCGCTCTGCTGGGCCTGATGCCGGGCTCGCTGTCCGAGGGGGAAGCGGGCGCCGCGCGCGTCGTGTTCGCGCTCGCCTGGGGCTTCTCCGGCGACGGCGGCGAGGGCGATCTCTATTCGGTCTACCTGTTGAAGGACGGTGTGGCGATCGACCAGACGCCGCCGCCGAACCTGACCGGCATCAACGCGCAGCTCGCGATCTACGACTTCGACGCGAACGGCAACTATATCGTCTCCGGCTGCTCCGTCTCGGCGCTGGGCAAGGATGGCGCCGACCAGGTCTTCTCGATCGCCGAGGGCGTCGCCAACATCAAGGGCCAGAAGCGCACGCGCTATGCGGCGCTGCGCCACCGTGAGACGGAAAGCTTCGATCTCTTCCGCATCCCGACCGAGGTGCACACCTTCGGCACGAACCCGACTATCGTCACCCTCAATCACGGGCCGATCGCCACGATCCGCGAAGTTCTGGTCGAGAAGGAAGTAACTGATACGGTTGTTCGTGGCGGCACGCCGAACGGCTCCGACGCTCTGGTCAACACGGGCGTGACGTCGATCCTCGAGGTGAACCAGGGCGCCACGACCTATGCGACGCCGGCCGATTACACGAAGGCCGGCGACCTGGTGTCGTGGGCGGCCGGCGGCGCCGAGCCCGCGACCGGGTCGAGCTACACCGTCAAATACCGCTATCTAGGCATCGTCTCGGCAACGGATATCACCGCAACCACCATCACCGTCGCCGGCGGCGTCAATGGCGGGCAAATCCAGGTCGACTATGACTTCAAGCTGCCGCGCGTCGACGTGCTCGGCTTGGATAGCGACGGCAATTCAGTCTACCTGAAGGGCGTTTCGAGCCGCACCAACGCGCTGCCGCCGACGGTGCCGGCCGACGTGCTGCCGCTCGCGCTGGTCGAGAACATCTGGACCGGCACGCCGAACGTCACCAATATCGGCGTGCGCGCCTACACCATGGCGAAGATCGACCGGATGTATAACAGCCTGGTCGACGCTCTGGACCTGATCGCGCTCGAGCGCCTGCAGCGCGACATCGACAGCCGCGAGCCGATCTCGAAGAACGGCGTGTTCGTCGATCCCTTCACCTCCGACCGCTACCGAGACGAGGGCGAGGCGCAGACCGCGGCCGTGTTCGGCGGCTTGCTGCGGCTGGCGATCGACCCGACCTTCCATGCGGTCAACCTGCCCGGCGTGACGCTGCTGAACTGGACGGAAGAAGTCGCGGTCGAGCAGGCTCTCGCCACCCGCTGCACCAAGATCAACCCCTATCAGAACTTCACGCCGCTGCCGGCGTCGATGACGATCAACCCGCCGGTCGACTACTGGACCGAGAGCGCCACCGAATGGGCCTCCGACAGCGCGGCGGCTTTGTCGTCGCCCGTGGTCATCACCACGTCGAGGTCGACCACCGGCCGCACCACGACGACGACCACGACGACGCAGAAGGAGACGATCGAGAGCTCGACGCGCGAGGAGCGGCTTTCCTATCTCAGGCAGATCTCGCTGCAGTTCACTATTCATGGCTTCGGCGCGGGAGAAAACCTGACCAAGCTCGAGTTCGACGGCATCGACGTCAATCCGGGCGGCCTTTCCGCCGACGGCGCCGGCCAGATCGTCAACAGCTTCACCGTCCCGGCCAATGTGCCGGCCGGCGCGAAGGGCCTCGTCGCCGAGGGCGCCGGCGGCTCGAAGGCTGCCGCCATCTTCGTCGGGCAGGGCACGATCGACATCGAGACGCTGCGTCGCGTCGTCACCACGACCGTGCAGCAG
>NZ_RZSR01000937.1:0-2325 GCF_004023265.1 Mesorhizobium sp. M1A.F.Ca.IN.020.06.1.1 | reverse complement strand
CCGCGCCGTCTGTCAACCCCCCCGTCACCGCCCCCTCGTCCGACGGGAGCGTCGTCACGCCCCCCTCCACCGTCGCCGTCACCGCCGGCCAACAGCCTGTGGCCTTCAACACTCCGCCCGACTCCAACCCCGGTGCCAACCAGATCGCCGAGCTCGCCGCGGCGGGAGCACCCACGGGCATCACCGCTTCGGCCACCGATCCCGATGCCGGCTCGACGGTCACCTATAGCCTCAACGACACGCGCTTCGCCATTGATGCCAATACCGGCGTCATCACGCGCTCGGGCACAGGCACGCTCGACTTTGAAACCCAGTCGTCGATCGACCTGACGGTGGCGGCAACCTCTTCCGACGGCAGCACGGCCAACAAGGTCTTCACCCTCGCCGTCCTCGACAGCCCGGAACCGGTTGCGTTCAACACGCCGCCCGATGCCAACACCGCGGCCAACCAGATCGGCCAGAACGCTGCCGCCGGTACTGCCGTCGGCATCACCGCTTCGGCCACGGATCCCGATGCCGGCTCGACGGTCACCTACAGTCTCAACGACCCGCGCTTTGCCATCAATCCCAGCACCGGTGTCATAACACGCTCGAGCACCGGCACGCTCAACGCCCAGTCCGAGCCGACGGTTGCGCTCACGGTCACCGCGACCTCGTCGGACGGCAGCACCAACACCCACGCCTTCAATGTTGACGTCACCGGCGGCAGCACGCCTGGGACTTTCGAGGCCAGGGTGGCGGCCGCAGGCGACGATGTCGAGGAGAAAGGTTCCGGCTCGATTTCGAGCAACGTCAGTGATCTGGAACTGGGCTTTGACGGCTCTACCCGCCAGACGGTCGGTCTCCGCTTCACCGGTATCGACATCCCGCAAGGCGCGATCATCACCAGCGCCTACATCCAGTTCCAGGCCAACGAGGTGAAGACCGGCGCGGCCTCGCTGCTGATCAAGGGCCAGGACACCGACGACGCAAGCCCCTTCACCAGCACCAGCTTCAATGTATCGTCACGGGCAACGACCGACGCGTCGACGGCTTGGACGCCGGCCCCGTGGACCACGGTGGGCGAGCACGTCCAGGCCGAGCGCACGCCAGACCTCACGGCTATCGTCCAGGAGATCGTCAGCCGCTCGGGCTGGGCAGCGCTCAACGACATGGCGTTCCTGATCACCGGCACCGGCACGCGCACCGCCGATTCCTACGAATACAATCCCGCCAGCGCGCCGCTGCTGCACATCGAATATGTCTTGCCGGGATCCGGAAGTCCGGTGGCCTTCAACACTCCTGCCGATGCCGATCCCACTGCCAACCAGATCGCCGAGCTCGCCGCGGCGGGAGCACCGACCGGGATCACCGCTTCGGCCACCGATCCCGATGCCGGCGCGACCGTCACCTACAGCCTCAACGATGCACGCTTCGCCATTAATTCCAATACCGGCGTCGTCACGCGCTCGGGCACAGGCACGCTCGACTTCGAAACCCAGTCGTCCATCAATCTGACAGTGACGGCAACCTCTTCCGACGGCAGCACCGCCACCAAGAGCTTCACCCTCGGTGTCCTCGACAGCCCGGAGCCGATCGCGTTCAACACGCCGCCGGATGCCAACTCCGGGGCCAACCAGATCGGCCAGAACGCTGCCGCCGGCACTGCCGTCGGCATCACCGCTTCGGCCTCGGATCCCGATGCCGGCTCGACAGTCACCTACACGATCGACGACTCGCGCTTTGCCATCAATTCCAGCACCGGGGTCGTCACGCGCTCGGGCACCGGCACGCTCAACGCCCAGTCCGAACCGACGATCAATCTCCAGGTGACAGCGACGTCGTCCGATGGCAGCAGCGCCACGAGCACCTTCACTGTCAGCGTCACGGCCGGCCAACAGCCCGTGGCCTTCAACACTCCGCCCGACTCCAACTCCGGCGCCAACCAGATCGCCGAGCTCGCCGCGGCGGGGACACCGACAGGGATCACCGCTTCGGCCTCGGATCCCGATGCTGGCTCGACGGTCACCTACAGCATCAACGACACGCGCTTTGCCATCAATTCCAGCACCGGTGTCATCACGCGTTCGGGCACAGGCACGCTCGACTTCGAGACCCAGTCGTCCATCAACCTGACGGTGACGGCGACCTCCTCCGACGGCAGCACCGCCAACAAGAGCTTCACCCTCGCCGTCCTCAACAGCCCCGAACCGATCGCGTTCAACACGCCGCCCGATGCCAATACCGCGGCCAACCAGATCGGCCAGAATGCCGCCGCCGGCACTGCCGTCGGCATCACCGCCTCGGCCAAGGATCCCGATGCCGGCTCGACGGTCACCTACACGA
>NZ_RZSR01000936.1:0-2335 GCF_004023265.1 Mesorhizobium sp. M1A.F.Ca.IN.020.06.1.1 | reverse complement strand
GCCATACCCCTGGGTGCTGGGGGAGGCGCATGCGATCAATGTCGTAACCAGTACCGGGACAACATTCGGGCACGATATCGCCGTCGCCGTACCCACACCGACGCGCAGTTCACCTAGCTTTGCCGCGCAAGCGGTGCTCGGCGGCTTTGTCGGCATCCTGCCCGTGGCGATCGGCCTGATGTTCTATCCGGCACTACGCGGGGTCGGGCGGAACGGCATGGACTTTCTCCTGTCGATGACCGTCGGTCTGCTCGCCTTCCTTTTCGTCGACACGCTCGAGGACGCGTTCGAACTGGCCGGCGAAGCAGCCGCCCTGTTCCAAGGGTCGACCATGATCGTACTCGCAGCCACCGCCAGTTTCCTTCTGCTCATGGCGGCAGGCCGGCGCAGCGGGACACCGACCGGGCTGGCGCTTGCCACCTTCATCGCACTCGGCATCGGCCTGCACAATCTCGGCGAGGGGCTGGCGATCGGCGCCGCCTTCGTCTCGGGCGCAGCCGGGCTCGGCACGTTCCTGGTGCTTGGCTTCACCTTGCACAACATCACCGAAGGCATCGGCATCGCAGCCCCGATCCTGAAGCAGCGACCGCCGCTCAGGACCTTCGCCATGTTGACGCTGCTCGCGGGAGGTCCCGCCGTCGTCGGCCTATGGATCGGCAGCCTCGCCTATGCGCCGCAATGGTCGGCGCTGGCGCTGGCGATCGGCGCCGGAGCGATCCTGCAAGTGATCGTCGAGATGGTTTCGCTGCAGCTTCGCCAGCGCCCCGATGGCTCGCGCGCCTTGCTCGCACCGGCTGCGATGGCCGGGCTGACAGCCGGGGTCGGCTTCATGTACCTCACGGCGATGCTGGTAAAGATCTGAGCAACGGCGGCGTCAACACTCAGTCCGGAACGCTGGTCTGCAGGGCGAGCGCATGCAGCACGCCGCCCATATTGCCTTTCAGCGCGTCATAGACCATCTGGTGCTGCTGGACGCGGCTTTTGCCGCGGAAGCTCTCGGCCACCACTTCGGCAGCGTAGTGGTCGCCGTCACCAGCCAGATCGCGAATTGTCACCTTGGCGTCCGGAATGCCTTCCTTGATCAGTCGTTCGATGTCGTGCGCATCCATTGCCATGGCAGAAATCCTGTTTTCGAGCGGGCGCAGCCCGTGCGATGAGAGTCGGGGATAAGCGTAGAGCCTTTCCGGTCCGGATTGAAGCGGTTCCATCCGTGACCGAAGCTTCACGGGACATTCCGATCCGGCTGAGCCGCGTCGCCGGCGGACACATCCTCGTGCGTCGAGTAGGCGCGACCGAGGCTGAAGGTCAGCACGTAGAGCGGCACGTTTATCGCGATGCCGACCATCGGCAAGTAGCTCGTCCACTGCCAGACCGGGGAGAAAAACGGCCGGCCGTAGCCATCGCACATAAGCGAAGAACCATACGCCCAAAGCGCTCCGATGGCGGTTGCAATGGCGAAGAGCTTGACGCAAGTGACGATATGCCTTGCCCGAGCCGGCTCCGGCAAAAGGCGCTGCCACAGCACCAGGCACAAAACAGGAATGGCGTAGACGAGGTCCTGAGCGGCCAGCAACGGGATTGCGCCGTTCGCCGCAGCAAGGAACTCGGCTCGCGTTTCGAGCCTTGGACAGACCTCGCTCGAGGTCGTCGACAGCAGCAGAAAGACGAACGGGCCGAGGAACCAGAAAAAGAACAGCGACGGCCAGAAAACCGCTGCAAGCAGCGCCCGGACCGCCAGCCTGGTCAAATGGCCTGATCCATGAAGCGCGGGAACCAGCCCTCATGGGCGGCGGTCAATTCGCTGACCGGAACGGCACGCGCCTCGCCGAGCTTCAGCATGTCGCCACCGGTCGTGCCGATCCACGGCGCGAAGATGCCGAGCTTGCCCTGCTCCGCGCGGATCCTGTCCCATTCGCCGCTTTGCGGGTCGATCGACAAGGTCAGGAGATAACGTCCTTGGTCCTCGCCGAACCAGACCGGGATCGGATCGGTGCCGGTGAGACCGGGAATGGTGGCGCCGATGCCGGATGCCATCGCCATTTCGGCCAGCGCCACGGCAAGGCCGCCGTCGGAGACATCGTGCGCGGCAGTCACGATGCCGGAAGCGATCAGCGCGCGCACATGGTCGCCGACGCGCTTTTCATGTTCGAGGTCGACGGGCGGCGGCGAACCGTCGGCGCGGCCGTGGATGTCGCGCATATAGACCGACTGGCCGAGATGGCTGCCCCATGTCGGCGGCGCGCCGACCAGCACGATCATCTGGCCCTCGGCGGCAAAGCCGATGCGGGCCATCTTCGACCAATCGGCGATCAGCCCGACGCCGCCGATGGTCGGC
>NZ_RZSR01000935.1:0-2341 GCF_004023265.1 Mesorhizobium sp. M1A.F.Ca.IN.020.06.1.1 | reverse complement strand
ATCCCAGTGTCGTGGCGGCCGCAGCTTATTTTGGCACAAGCGGTTTCGACAAGACTTTCGAGCTTGGCCTGGAGATGTTTCTGGACGAGATGGAGCGGATACGCGACGCTGCCCGGGACGAGGCCGCCAAAAGTGGCGATCGCGCCCGCAAGAAACTCTAACCAGGGCTTTCAATGCGCTTCCTCTCGGTTCTTGTCCTCATCGCCGGGGCTGCCATCGGGGTCTTTTATCCCTGGGCGGTGAGCAATTTCTCCGGCCATGCGATCGGCACCTGGCGCGTCTACGAGGGCGGCCGCTTCCGGCCGGCGACCGTACGGCTCGCTGCGCGCGACGCGCCTGTTCGCGTGCTGGTCGACCTCACCGCGCGTGCCGAGCGCGTCGCCTCGCAGCAGCACACGGTGCTGACGCTGACCGCGGCAAGCGGCGGCCGCACGGCGCTCGCCTCGACGCTCTCCTTCAACCACACCGACAATCCACGGCAGGTGAGCCCGCAGCTGCCCGACAAGATCTTTCGCGACGAGGCCGGTGTGATAGAGACGGTCACGCCGGGCGCTTACGTCTTCACTGTCGGTCCGGGCGATGCGGACGGGATCGACATGCGCGCCGTCGACCTGATCTTGCGTGCGGGCACCGGCTCGGTCGACGAACGCGCGCAGCCGGCTGGTTACACGCTGATGGGAGTCGGCTTGGCTGGACTGGTGCTTTCGCTGGTCTTTGGGCGCGGCAACAAGCCGCCGCAGAATCCCAACTCGCAGCCCCCGCCGCCGCGCTGGGGCCGCGGCGGTTCGCAAAGGTGAAGGCGGCATGAATTATCGCCACGCCTACCACGCCGGCAATTTCGCCGATGTCGTCAAGCACGCGGTGCTCAGCCGGCTGGTCGAGTATCTGAAGCAGAAGGACAAGGCCTTTCGCGTTATCGACACTCACGCCGGCATCGGCCGCTACGATCTCGCGTCGGTGGAGGCCGGCAAGACGGGTGAATGGCAGGGCGGCATCGGCCGGGTGTCCGAGGCCGCGCTCGAGCCTCGGACGGCCGCGCTGCTTCAGCCCTATCTGGAAGCGGTGCGCTTGGAAAATCCCGACTGCGGTCTCCGCCGCTATCCCGGCTCACCGCTGATCGTGCGCCATCTCCTGCGCAAGCAGGATCGGCTTACGGCGATCGAGTTGCATTCCGAGGACGCTGCGCGGCTCAAAGCCGTCTTCGCCGGCGACTTCCAGACCAGGGTGATCGAGCTCGATGGCTGGATGGCGCTCGGCTCGCATCTGCCGCCGAAGGAAAAGCGCGGGCTCGTGCTTGTCGATCCGCCCTTCGAGGAGGAGGGCGAGTTCCAGCGTCTCGTCGAGAACCTGCGCCGAGCGCACCGGCGCTGGCCGGGCGGCATCTACGCGCTCTGGTATCCGATCAAGGATCGCAAGGCGGTCGCCGCCTTCCGCGCCGCGCTGAAGGAGACAGGCATTCCAAAACTGCTCGACATCGGCTTCGAGATCCGGCCTGCCTCGAGCGAACCGAGCCTCGACGGCAGCGGCCTTGTGGTGGTGAACCCGCCCTTCACGCTGGAGGCCGAATTGCGGGTGATGCTGCCGGCCTTGCATGGAGCGCTTGCCGTCGAACAGCCGTCGCGCTGGACGATCGAATGGCTGGCCGGTGAGTGAGACCGGGACCAGCCGAAGATTGAGCTACGCCAGCGCCGAGGGTGTCACGCCGGTCAGCCGCCGGGTTTCGCGGATCAGATGCGCCTGGTCGGCATAGCCGGCCTCGATGGCGAGCAGCGCGGTCGAGCCATCGCTATGCCGTCGCTGCAGGCGCCGGAAGCGGTGGAAGCGCAGGATGCGGTCGAGCGTCTTCGGACCATAGCCGAAAGCGTCCTCGAAACGCCGGCGCAGCGTCCGCTCGCTCATGTTGAGGCGGTTGAGCAGACAGGGAACCAGCGGCGTCTCCGGCGACAGGCCTTCATCAATGAGGTCGAAGGCCCTGCCCATCAGCGCATCGAGCGCATCGCGCCCCTCTGTATGCGCGCCGACTTCATTTTCCAACTGCCGCACCATGCCGGCGAGGTCGGGCGCGGCCTTGACGCGATCCGACAGTTCGCGGGCACGCGTACCCCATAAGTCCTGGAGGCTCAGCCGCCCGCCGACGATTTCGCCGGCCGGCACGCCGAGCCACCCGGCGGCCGCGCCCGGCCGGAAGCGGAAGCCGATGATCACCGACCCGGGGGAAAGGCGCTCGATCTGCGGCTCCTTGTCCGGTCCGGCCACGCGGAAGCGACCTTCGATCCATTGCAGATCGATCGTCGCGTCCGGCGTGACGACGATTGGGGGGACGTCCTGCTTCGCCATGCGA
>NZ_RZSR01000934.1:0-2342 GCF_004023265.1 Mesorhizobium sp. M1A.F.Ca.IN.020.06.1.1 | reverse complement strand
AGTTTGCGACGGGGAACAAGCCCGTGCTCGCGCAAGCTTGCTTGTTGGCGCTGCTCTCCCAGCACGCGGTGCAGGCGCGAGCGCAGACTGTCCGGCAAAATCATGTCGGTCAGTCGCAGGTCCGGATAGCGCACATGCAGGAGCCCTGCGAGCTCGCCCTTTGGCTGAAAAAGGGGAACCGGCCGACTGCTCTTGGCAATCCGGGCGTCCCTGCTCTTGGCTGCGTCGACCAGATCCTTGAGCTCCTGAGCAAGCTTGCCATGGCCTTGACGTGCCTCATGCGCAGCAAGCTGCATCGCGATAGAGAGGAAACGATCCTCGTCGCCGGCAAAGTGGCTTTTAAGCAGCGTCACGATATGGCGGGCCGTGGTCATGGCTCTCTTCTGGGGTATCCGTTTACTTGGCGAAGCGCATGCAACCTAAACGCTTTCAACGGCGATTTGTATCGCGCAATGGTGTTTTTTCTCTTGTCGATGTTCGCCCGTGGCAACTTCAGCGGTGAACTGTTGCGCCGCGGTCATAGGCCAGCCGGAATAACGCCGGCCAGCAGACAACAGTCCGCATCTTCGAGCGCTCGAAGTCTGGCCACTCACGCAGCGTGTCGGGTCCGAACGCTCCAAAGCCGCCCCGCCTGGCAGGTCCATGCGACCGATTGCGGGCGTGCGGCCATAAGGTCTACGCGGGCTCGCATGGCTGCCCGCGCCGCTGGCTAAAAAAGCTGTACACCATCTCACGAAACACCAGGTCCGCTCCTTTGCCGGCCGACGGTCCATGAAATCCCCTCCCCACTCACGACACCGGAGACCTCCTTGCCCACATGGCGCTCAAGCACCGGCCGCCATGGCACCAGCGTGAACTCGCGCGACTTCTCAACGACGGCATATTTTCCGCTGGCAAGCTCGACGGAGCGGCGGAGCGTACCCTCTACTCGTCCTCCGGATCGCGCTTCGGCATAGGGCAGGCCAAGTTCCTCCGACAGTTGGCCAGCAACACGGTTCAGTTCTCGCTGGCGCAGGATCGAAAGCATGTTGGCTCGATAGACGATCCGATCCTGTTCTTCATGCGCGTGGCCTTGCGCGATCAGCCACTCCCGCCGGCGAGCTTGCGCCTCTCTCACGTCGCAGCCGAAGCCGGATCCGTGCAAAGGCTCGGGTCTATCGGCAACCAGCTCCCGGTCGAGCCAGGTGGCGCCGTTGAAGCTGACCTGTCGCTCCAGCGCCATTGAGGAGAGCTTGTCGACAACGAAAGGCTCGGCCCTGGCCCGCTGGCCCTCATAATTCGCGACGCGATCGAGATGGTCCGGCGCGATGAGCCAGGTGCCGTTCGGCTCTCGCTCAACGCCGCCGGTCGCGCGGCGGATCGCCTCCAGCCGCCGCACATGCGTTCGCGCAAAGCTCTCGGTGGCGGATGGGTCATGCTTCAGGTGGATATCGACGTCGTAACGGCCGCCATTCGCGGCGGCGATTTCGGCGATGGTACGATCGACCCGCCTCGGCTCGGTGTTCCTTGGCGCGACACGCACGATGCAGCCATTAGGCATCGTTTCCATCGCCTCGCCTCTACCGATGTCGATCCAATGGCTCTTACCGTCGACGGCGTCGACGATCATGTAGTGGCGGTCATTGATCTCGTCGGCCAGTCCACGCGCGACAACGCGACCGACGAGAGACTGGACGGGCTCGCCGGCTCGATCGTGGATCACCCAGTCGGCGGCACTGCGTGCAAGCCCCTTGCCGGCCAGTTCGCGGTGGATGGTCTTGATGATGTCGCCGCGTTCGCCGGTGCGGCGCAGCGTGGCTTCGAGCTCATCGTCGAGGCGCCAGGAGCCAGCGCCGACCTCCGCGGCCAGACCCATCCGCTCGAGCTTGCGCAGCCGTCCCTGGTGCAGCGTCTGGCGAATGGCGTCGGGACCGCCCGGCGAGACCAGCCCGTCATCATCACGCATGCTGAGCAGCCGACGGTCGATGCTGGTGAAGCGTTCCTGCTCCATTTCCCGGCGCAGGCGAAGCTCAATCTCGCGGTCGGTTCGCGGACCGAGATCGAGGCTGACCAGCTCGGCCGCCCGCTCGCGGATGCCAGATGAGATATATTCGCGCGCGATGACCAGGTTCTCGCCACGGTCGTCCCTGCCTCGGACGATGATGTGGCTGTGCGGGTGGCCGGTGTTGAAATGATCAACCGCGACCCAGTCGAGCTTCGTGCCGAGGTCTTCCTGCATCTGCGCCATGAGCCGCCGCGTCAGCGCCTTCAGGTCTTCATACTCGATGCCGTCTTCGGCAGCGACGATGAAGCGGAATTGGTGGCGGTCGCCGTCCGCGCGATCGATGAACGCCTTGCCGTCG
>NZ_RZSR01000933.1:0-2343 GCF_004023265.1 Mesorhizobium sp. M1A.F.Ca.IN.020.06.1.1 | reverse complement strand
CCTTGGAACAGCGCGCCTCCAACGTCGCCTTGATCGTGCGGTTGGCGGCGACGCCGCCGGCGACGACCAGCGCCGGCTTTGCCGTCTCGGGAAATTCCTTGCGGAAACGGGCGAGCGCCCGCGCGACACGGTCGCCCAGCGCATCGGCCACCGCAGCCTGGAAGGAGGCGCAGATGTCGGCGACGTCCTGGTCGCTGAGCGGCGCGATTGCCGTTGCCGCCTGGCGCACAGCCGTCTTCAGGCCGGAGAAGGAGAAATCCGGCTGCGCCGACCCTTTCATCGGACGCGGGAAGGCAAAGCGGCTCGCATCGCCGCTGGCCGCTGTCTTTTCTACGTTGGGCCCGCCCGGATAGGGCAGGCCAAGCATCTTGGCCGTCTTGTCGAAAGCCTCGCCCAGCGCATCGTCGATGGTCGTTGCCCAGCGCTGGTAGTCGCCGACGCCGCGCACCGCGACGATCTGGGTGTGGCCGCCGGAGACCAGCAAGAGCAGATAGGGAAAGTCGAGCCCCTCGGTCAGCCGGGCAGTCAGCGCGTGACCTTCGAGGTGGTTGATGGCGATCAGCGGCTTGTTCGCGGCGGCGGCGATCGCCTTGGCGGTCATCAGACCAACGATCAGCCCGCCGACCAGCCCCGGCCCGGCAGTCGCGGCGACGGCGTCGACCTCATCGAGCGATACGGCCGAATCGGTCAGCGCTGCCTCGACGATCCCATCCAGCGCCTCGACATGGGCGCGCGCGGCAATCTCGGGCACGACGCCGCCGAAGGCGGCATGCTCCTCGATCTGGCTCAAGACGACATTGGAGAGGATTTCGGGCGCGGAGTCGCCGTCCAGCGCCACCACGCTGGCGGCCGTCTCATCGCAGCTTGTCTCAATGCCCAGAACGCGGATCAATTCGTCGCTGTCCTCGAAGATTGTGTCTCCGACCTTTCCTATATAGGAGGTCTGTCGATAGTCAGGTGGTGCCGGCCTGCGAATGGCGGTTTTCTGCGCTTCCGGCGCTCACGTACCCAAAAGTACGCTCCGCTCCGGTTCTCGAAATCCGCTTTTTTCGGCTCGGCCTGACCTGAATCTCGGCAGACCTCGGAATCGCCTAGGGGGTTATCACGGACCGCGCGCCATGCAAACAACCTTGAAAATCGGAACACGCGGCAGCCCGCTGGCGCTCGCCCAGGTGCATGAGACGCGGGCGCGGCTCATGCAGGCGCATGGCCTGCCAGAGCAGGCCTTCGAAATTGTGCCGATCTCGACCAGCGGCGACCGCATTCAGGACCGGCCGTTGTCGGAAGCGGGCGGCAAAGGCCTGTTCACCAAGGAGATCGAGGAAGCGCTGCTCGATCGCCGCATCGATATCGCCGTGCATTCCTCGAAGGACATGCCGACGGTGCTGCCCAACGGGCTGGAGCTTTCCGTCTTCCTGCCGCGCGAGGACGCGCGCGACGCCTTCATCGGCAAGACCGCGAAGCGGATCGCCGATCTGCCGCATGGCGCCACGATCGGCTCGTCGTCGCTCCGGCGCCAGGCGCTGCTCCGCAGGATGCGGCCGGACCTCAATGTGGTGATGTTCCGCGGCAATGTGCAGACCAGACTGCGCAAGCTGGATGAGGGCGTGGCCGAAGGCACCATCCTCGCCTATGCCGGGCTGAAGCGGCTCGGGCTCGAGAGCGTGATCACCGATCTGATGCCGCTGGATGTCTTTCCGCCGGCGCCGGGGCAGGGGGCGATCGGCATCGAAAGCCGCATCGGCGACGGCGTGGTCGAAAATATGCTGGCGGCTATTCACGACATGCCGACCGGCCAGGCGCTGGCCTGTGAGCGCGCCTTTCTTGCTGCGCTCGACGGCTCCTGCCGCACGCCGATCGCCGGCCATGCGACCGTCTCGGACGAAAACCTGTCTTTCGCCGGGCTGATCATCTCGCCCGACGGCACCGAGTCGCATGAGGTCAGATTGAATGGCCCGGCCCGGGACGCGGCGAATATCGGCGCGGAAGCCGCGCGGGCCGTTCGCGCCAAGGCCGGCGCAAAATTCTTCGACGGCTGGGCCTGACATGGTCCGCGTCCTGGTGACGAGGCCGGAACCGGGCGCCTCCCGCACGGCCCGGCGGCTTCAGGCCCAGGGGTTCCAGCCCGTCCTGCTGCCACTGACGGAAACAGTGGCGTTGCCGGTCGAGGCAAGCGTCTTGCCCGCTGCTGCCGCGGTTGCCGTCACCAGCGCCAATGCGGTGCGCTATGCGCCCAAGGAACTGGTCGCCGCGCTTGCCGCCCTGCCTTGCCATGCGGTCGGGACAAGGACTGCGGAAGCCTGCCGTGCGGCTGGATTTACGTCCGTCTTTGAAGGCCCAGGC
>NZ_RZSR01000932.1:0-2345 GCF_004023265.1 Mesorhizobium sp. M1A.F.Ca.IN.020.06.1.1 | reverse complement strand
GTTCGGCCGCGGCCCGATGAAGGACACCAGGCTCATTACCAGTTCCTCACGGATCGGGTCGATCGGCGGATTGGTGACCTGAGCGAAGTTCTGCTTGAAATAGGTGTAGAGCAGCTTCGACTTGTCCGACATCGCCGAGATCGGCGTGTCGGTGCCCATCGAGCCGACCGCTTCCTGGCCGGTAGTGGCCATCGGTGCCATTAGAAGCTTCGTGTCTTCCTGTGTGTAGCCGAAGGCCTGCTGGCGATCGAGCAGGCTGACATCCTTGCGCAGCGCCCGCGGCTCGACCGGCTTCAGCTCTTCAAGAATCAACTGCGTGTTGGCGAGCCAGGTCTTGTAAGGGTGCCTGGTCGCGATCTCCGACTTGATCTCCTCGTCGGAGATGATGCGGCCCTTGGCCAGATCGATCAAAAGCATGCGGCCGGGCTGCAGCCGCCACTTCTGCACGATCTTTTCCTCCGGCACCGGCAGCACCCCGGCTTCCGAAGCCATGATGACGCGGTCGTCGTCGGTGACGATGTAGCGAGCCGGACGCAGGCCGTTGCGATCGAGCGTCGCGCCGATCTGCCGCCCGTCGGTGAAGACGACCGCCGCCGGCCCGTCCCACGGCTCCATCAGCGCGGCGTGGTATTCGTAAAACGCCTTGCGGTCGGGATCCATGAGCTTGTTGCCGGCCCAGGCTTCCGGGATCAGCATCATCATGGCGTGGCTTAAGCTATAGCCGCCCTGGAACAGGAATTCGAGCGCATTGTCGAAGCACGCCGTGTCGGACTGACCCTCATAGGAGATCGGCCACAGCTTCGAGATGTTGTTGCCGAACAGCTCCGAATCGACCGAGGCCTGACGCGCGGCCATCCAGTTGTTGTTGCCGCGCACCGTGTTGATCTCGCCGTTATGCGCGACCATGCGATAGGGATGCGCCAGCTTCCATGACGGGAAGGTGTTGGTCGAGAAGCGCTGGTGGACGAGGATCAGCGCCGTGTCGAAGCGCGGATCCTTGAGGTCCTTGTAATAGGCGCCGACTTGGTAGGCGAGGAACATGCCCTTGTAGACGATGGTGCGCGCCGACAGCGACACGCAATAGGCGCCGACATCCTTGTTGTCGTTCTCGGCATAGATGCGGCCCGAGATCACCTTGCGCAGCAGGTAGAGCCTCGCCTCGTACTCCTCGTCGTCCGGAATCTCGGCCGTGCGGCCGATGAACACCTGGCGATGGAACGGCTCCGAGGCGACAATCTCCGGCGCCTTCGACAGCGACGAATTATCGACCGGCACGTCGCGGAAGCCGATCAGCGGCAGCCCTTCGGACTGGGCCGATTCGGCGATGATGTCCTCGATATGGGCGCGAAGGGCTGCGTCCTGCGGCATGAACCAGTGGCCGACGCCATATTGGCCTGCCGGCGGCAGTTCGACGCCCTTTGCGGCCATCTCATCGCGGAAGAACCGATCCGGAATCTGCACCAGCACGCCGGCGCCGTCGCCGACCAGCGGATCGGCGCCGACAGCGCCGCGATGGGTGAGGTTTTCCAGCATCGCCAGACCGTCCTCGACGATCTGGTGCGACTTTACGCCCTTCATGTTGGCGATGAAGCCGACGCCGCAGGCGTCATGCTCGTTGCGCGGATCGTAGAGGCCCTGCGCGATCAAACCATTGGCGGCGGTACCAGTTTTGACGGCTGCCGCTTTCGTCTGCGCGGCCTGGCCGTTGATCGCAGATGGCGTCAATTCCGTCATCGTCCTATCCTCCGTTCCGCACCCTTGGCGGTGATTGCCCTCGGGGCGCTGGTTTGCCTTGGGAAGCACGATGCTTCCCTTCGTCCTTGCTGCACGTCTCGCGAAATTCTTGCCGAACCATGCGGCCATACGCCCGGTTCGCATCCGGTATCGTACAGGCCAGAGCGGAGCCGTCTACCCGCCGCTCGCGACAATGGCCGGAATGGCAGCGATGATATGCCAGTCCAGCCTGTTTTGTGCGACAAAATAAGACAGCACTACTGTCCTAAATTTTTTATGGCAGAAATCCCGCACCTGCACAAGACCGATTCACAAAATTCTCGGGCGTGCCGCGACACAAAATTTCGCGAAGGGATCAAAAAACGCAACCTCTAGTCAGTCGTTACGGCCCAGCTGGCTTCACCGTTTTGCGAAAGATTGGCCCTTGCGCTTCGCGCGCCAAAGCAGTCAAGTCGCGCCGCTTTCTGCCAATCACAATACGGACCTCTCGATGTTCTTTGCATCCGACAACTGGGCGGGCGTTCATCCCGACATTTCGGCGAACCTCTCCCGCCACGCGGCCGGCATCGCGACCGCGTATGGCGACGGCGACCTGGACCGCACCGTCTACC
>NZ_RZSR01000092.1:0-10281 GCF_004023265.1 Mesorhizobium sp. M1A.F.Ca.IN.020.06.1.1 | reverse complement strand
CCCGCTCGCGCGGGGGTGGCGGCAGGGACCTGAGGCGCGCCGCCGGCAAGTACGTCAGAGCCATGGGCGGTGCACGCAACGCTGCCCGTGCCATGGCGCCGTCCCGCAGGGTGATGACTGGCCTGGGACAGCTGTTGGGTCAGGTGGCGCAGAACGGCCCGGCTGCGGCTCTGCGGTTCTTCAACCTGCAGAGCCTCGTCGGCGCCCCGATAGCCGACGTCTTCCTCGCCCTCACGGACCTCCTGTGCCCTGACGGCGGGACGATTGATGAGGCCATTGCGAGGAACGCGATGCTCGAGACCGTGGGCGAGCTCGGCGCGGCGGGAGATCTGCCTTTCGATGGCGCCACGCCCGACGTGCTGGACGCCGTGTTCACCGGTGCGCTCGCACGCTCGATCGAGACCAAGCTGTTCAACGAGATCGGGGGCAGGTCCATACGGCTCCCGACCGACGTTGCCGCGGTCGAGATCATTCAGAGGACGCTGCACGACTTCATCCAGGGCACCGTCCGCGATCGCTTCGCGGCTGCGGGCGGCACGCTGGCGTCAGTTCCCTACGCGGGCGTCGAGGCCTTCGTCCAGGCCATCTACGAGCAGTCCTTCGAACTGATCCGCATCCTGGGGGATAGCGCATGAGACGTTTCGTGTTTGTCGGCCGCCTGGGTGCGGCGGATAACGGGGCCGTGCCGGTCGTCCAGCCGGACGCGACGCCGGTGACGGTCCAGTTCGTGGCCGCGAACAAGCGGCTCGATTACGGCATCGGCAACGCGCTGCAGACGTTGGCCGACCTCGGTCTCCGGCGGACGGAAACCGCGATCGACCTCGTCATCGTCGCCGCCATGGTCAACGCGGCCGACACCCGCGTCTCGCGCTCCGCGAATGCACAGGACGGCTGGACCCGGGAGCTGGACCTAGTGGTGCCGGTGCGTGAGCCTGACTTGTGGGCGGCGCAGGGAGCGTTGCTCGCCCGCACTCTCAGGTTCTTGACGGGCGACCATTGGCGTATCGTGTTCAGGGCACGGCCCGCACCCTTTGCGACGATCGCAACGGCGCGGCCGTCGCTGGGCCTCGCCGAGCCGGACGAAGTGTGTCTGTTCTCCGGCGGTCTGGACAGTCTCGTCGGGGCGTTGGATTTCCTGGCCGGGGGCGGGAAGCCGCTTCTGGTGAGCCATTACTGGGATTCGGAGACGAGCAAGGCGCAGACGTTGCTGCTGGACTTGCTGCGCAAGAATTACAAAACAAACGAGCCGTTGTCCCTGCGGGCGCGCCTCGGCTTCGACCGCAACCATGTCGACACCGGCGAGGTGGAAAACAGCCAGAGGGGGAGATCCTTCCTGTTTTTCGCGTTGGCCATTTTGGCGGCTTCGGGGCTGACGTCTGACGCCCCGGTCCGCGTGCCCGAGAACGGCCTGATCGGCCTCAACGTACCCCTCGACCCGCTCCGCCTCGGTTCGCTCAGCACCCGCACCACTCACCCATTCTACATGGCGCGCTTCAACGAGTTGATGCGGGGGCTTGGCATCGCCCGGCGTCTGGAAAACCCCTATCGCCACGTGACCAAGGGTCAGATGGTCAGGGATTGCGAGGATCCGGCGCTGTTGCGACGGGCCATTCCCTCGTCGATGTCGTGTTCCTCGCCGGCGAAAGCCCGCTACAGAGGCCTGCCACCGCAGCACTGCGGAACGTGCGTCCCCTGTCTGATCCGCAGAGCATCCCTGGCAGCCGGCCTGGACGCGAACGAGTCGGATACGACACCCTATGTGGTGAAGGATTTGGCGGCGCGTCGTCTCGATACGCTCGAGGCCGAGGGCGAACATGTGAGGTCGTTTCAGCTGATGGCGGAGCGGTTACGGCGGAATCCGCGGGCCGCAAAGGCCCTCGCGCGCATCCCCGGTCCGCTGACCGACGAGCCGTCCGAGATTGACGACTATGTTGACGTCTTCGTGCGAGGGATGCAGGAAGTGGCCCATTTCCTCGAACCCGTCAGGGCGAAGCCTAGCTGAGCATGTCTGCACCACGCCTCGTCGATTTCCACTGTCACCTGGACCTGTATCCAGATCCGGCCGCGGCTATAAGAGCCTGCGAAGAGGCTAAGGTGGCGACGCTCGCGGTGACGACGACGCCGAAGGCGTTCAGGCAGAACATGAACCTTGCAAAGGGCGCCGAGTTTGTGCGCATTGGGCTCGGCATTCACCCGCATCTTGCCGAGCAGCGCTGGACCGAACTGCCCCTGTTCGAGGCGCTGTTGCCCGAGACGAGGTATGTCGGCGAAGTCGGTCTCGATGCGAGCCCCGCACACTACCGCTCGATCGATCGTCAAGTCGACGTCTTCAGGCGTATTCTAACCTCCTGCCAGAGGGCGGGGGACAAGATCCTCTCCGTGCATAGCGTCCGCACGGCGTCGAAGGTTCTCGACCACATCGAGGAGCTGCTTCCCAAGGGCAGTGGCAAGGTGGTGCTGCACTGGTTCAGCGGATCGGTCGCAGACGCGCGGCGGGCTGCGGCTCTCGGGTGCTATTTTTCCGTCAACCAGGCCATGTTCAGGTCCGAGCGGTCAGTGGCTCTCCTCGGGACCTTGCCGCTCGACCGGCTGCTCACGGAGACGGATGGTCCCTTCGTGGAGGTAGATGGTTCCCCCGTCACGCCGGGCGGCGTGGACGAGGCCGTTCGCATGCTTGGCGACGTTGTGGGCCTGGGCGCCGAGGAGATGCGGCGCGCCATTTTGAATAATCTAAAGGCAGTTTTGGAACGGTCCGCAAACTGACGATTCCACGCCGACCCGAGCTTATCGTGGCCAGCGACTCTGCACCATTCGCTACCGGAGCTTGAGGAGCTCGATGAGCTCGTCGGCGTTGAGCAACTGGCCGGCACGCCTGTATGCCGGCGAACCGCGGCGGGCCTCGATTTCGGCATATTTCTGCAGCATCTCGCGATAAGTCGACACCGTGTTGGCGTGAGCGTTCAGGGATCTGTCCCTGAACTCCTCAAAGCGCCCGAGCTTTTCGACCATGAATTTGGCCATCGACATGTAGCGTCCCTCTTCGTTCCCGTCGAAGCCGTCAAACTTGGGGTTTTTCCCCCAGTACTTCACCTGGTCCTCGACGCGCTGCCTGTCTTCGGGACTGAGCTTCTCATATCCCCATTCAATGGCTCGCCACATCGCCATCGTGTCGACCACGAAGTCGAGCGCCTCGGGGTCGTCGACCTCATCGTGAAAGATGCCCGACATTTCCCATTCCAGGCCCCAGAAATGGCCTCCGTAGATGGCGCTCTGAATCAACTCGACTGACTTCATGTCCTCGTAGCCTTTATGCTGGCGCAGGACTTCGGCTAGCATCCACATGATCAGTTTTTCAGAGCTGGTCGGCCGGAAGGCCTTGCGCCGACCAGCCTCAAGCCCAGTATACACCAAGGTGCGGATGGCCTCTGCCCGCGAAGGGAGGTCACGCTGCTCTCCCCGCCAAGCATCGATCCGGTCAATCGTGCTTTCATCGAGCCTGAGCTCGAATCGCTCGGTTTTCACCATTTCTACCTCCAATCAAGTCCGTACCGAATCCATATCGTACGGACATTGTACGTAAGACACGGTGAAAGGCAAGCATCGCCATCTCGCATGTCGTTACTTGGGTCAGGACGGGGGCGCGTCACACCCCCCACGGCTGGCATGCCGGCCGGTGCCTGCACCTCCGGCATGTGGCTAGGCGCTCGTCGGGACCCTCAGGGAACAGGCGAGTCGATCAGAGTGCAGGTGTCAGGATCCGGGCCGTAGTACTGCGCGAACTGTCGCTCGCCAAGGCGATCAGTGCAGCATTTTCGGATTTCCCGGTAAGCCATTTGAAATCGTAGCGGAAAGGTCCCGGCTCGAGGACCCATTGCAGGGCGAGATCGAACACGAGCATTCCGCCAAAGAAGGTGTTGACCAGTTTCTTGATGTTTTCGGGGCTCCGGCCGCGCACGGCGCGAGGAAAGATCTGCTCGGTGTCACCTCTGTCCTGGAAGAGGGACAGATGGGTGACGAACAGCGATCCGGCCTCAGGGTTGAAGTTGTCTCCCGCCATCCAGATGCCCGGCCAACAGAAAAATTCGGGACTGCGCTGCTTGTCTCGGCAAAAAGCGATGAAGTGCGAGACCAGGACCCGGACAGGCATGTTCACACCGGCATAGTTGAACGTACGATGCTCCTCCATCAGGGCATCGACAGGGCCCTTGTCGCCGAGCAGCCCGACCACGGCAGCAAGTCCCGTCCGCGGATCATCGTATCCGCATCGCTCGCTCAGTCGCGCCGCGACGTGCTCATACTCCTGAGCGGAGAAATTTTGCACCGCCTGGGCGAGCTCGGGGGTTTCGGCTGCGGCCAGGCAAAGTCTTGTGAAGCGCGCGCCAGGATCAACGTCGCGGATAAAGTCCTCGAAGAACTCGATGTCGAGCGGAAACCCCCTCGTCGGGTTGATTGCCAGATCGCAGATCAGCAGAAACAGGCCGACGATCGGGCTGTCATACCGTTCGGGCCATTCTGTCCCAGTAAGCACCAGGAACAGTTCAAACGAGTCGACATAGACGGGCGCAAAGTAGCCTTGCTCGCGATACGTCTGAAGCAGCTCGGCCGCCTGACGATGCCAAATACTGAATTTGGCAAAAGCGGGCCTGGCCTTCGAATATCTGCTGGATGCCGATGTCGGCGTAAGGTGGGCGCGCACCGCGATGGAAGCCTTCAATCCGGCTGAGTTGAAGTTTGAGGAATTGTGCATCCCAGCGACCGGGGTCGGGAAATTGCCCTTCCGCGAAGTCACAGGACCCGTTGATCGCGTGGACGATCTCACCATAGGTTTTGAGGTAGCTGTGCCCGACGCTCTGAAAATAGGGCGTTTGCTCCAGCGAGAGGATCGACTTCGGCGACCAGGCAAGTTGCTTGTAGAACTTGATGTCGAGCGCGTTGTTGACGGCAATATTGGCGGCGGCGAGCACCGGATCAGAGTGCGTCCGACCGTCGAGCATCGCCCTGTGCGCCCAAGCCTTTACAGGTTTGGCGACGCCGGCGCCCCGCGCAAAGGTCTGAAGAGACGTCATGCTGCCATAGATTTGCGCCGGGTACGCCAGGCTGAGGATGAGTCCCGCAGTGGACCCCATGTGCTGCCACCAATGCACGGTTTCGTGCAGATAGGTCGAGTAGGCTTGGTACAGTTCGGCTGCGTCATGACCCTCGGTGTCGCGCTGGGTGAGCGCGTCGACAAGCTCATGGGCGCGGGGACTGAGGCGCAAGACGAAATGTTCCGTCGTGTAGCTCCCGTGGCCTGCCAGCGTGGCGTCGAACACCAGTGGATCGTTGGCTGGGTTGAGCAGATACGGATCGAGATGGGAGAACAGGGACATGGGAGAACTGTAGCAGAGATTGCCTACGGAAGCGGACAAACGCCGGGCTACCAGGCGATCGGCCTGACGGCACGCCACGGCGGTGCAGGTCGGCCTGGAATTCGTCAGTCCGGAGGCGCCAATCGGCGTATTCCCTTGCGCCGTACTCCTTCGCATGGACCGACCGGGCGTCTTCGTGGGCGAGACACCGAAAAAAGCGGGGCCTGACGAAAAGAATAGTTCGCTGGGGCGGCGCGCTTAAGGGTGTGGGTTGCCGAGCGGATCCATGCCGAGCGCCAGCCTGACGCTCTCTCGGATGCTTTCAGTCATCGCCAGCAGAACTTCCGGTCGGATGTCTCCGGGCTTTTCAACCACCATATAGCGCACACGCACATAATCGTTCTTGTCGGCCAGAGTTTTGGCTTGGCTGACAGTTCTGGCAGGCAGGACCAGGCCTGAACCTTGAGCGGCCACAGCCATCTCGTGCAGATTGTGCCCCAAGGCCCGCAAAGCCTCAATGTCTCGGCCCGCGCTGCGGAGGTAGCATTTCAGGAAGAGTTCGCACGCATGGTAGCAAAGCAACCTGGTCGGTCCCGACGTCAGACCGCGGCGACCGGCATCAACGGCCTTCGCGGCCTGCAAAAAGGAGTCGGCGAGCAGGAAAATACCGAACGGGGTGGCGCCTTCCGATTCTGGGATCATGCAGTCCAGTTGATTTTGGTGTTCTGGAGTCTCAAGTCGAAGTGCCCCCGACCGATATGACGCCGTTCGATTGAGATTCTCCGTGCATGGCACGACTCCCGGTGGGCCTTGGACGTGACGGCAGGACTTGAACCTGGGACCTCCTCGCCCCTAGATAGCGGTGTCACGCACCACCCAGGTCGAAAGCGAGGCGCTCTATCCTCTGAGCTACGCCACGATCTGCCTATGCATCGTTGTCCACGACCAGCTGCGGCTTCTTACGCTTCAACCGGTTCGATCTCTCCTCGGCCGCCTTCTTGATCTCGGCGGCCTTTTCCAGCGCAAACGGCTTGGCGGCCTCGATCAGGCCATCGAAATGATAGCGGTTCGTCATGCTGCCATTGGGCGTGTTGCGCCGTTCCTCCCGGCCAAGAAGTTTAAGGGCCTCGAGGGCGGCAATGCGTTTCTGAATGGTGCGGGGCGTCACCCCGATCGCCTTGGCGATGGTTTCGACCGAGGGGTGGGGAAGGTTGTCGGGCAGCCACCAGTACTGGACCAGGTGGATGATGATGTTCATGTCGAGCGCATCGAGGCCGAGAGCCTGCTGCTTCTCGATGATGATGTTGGGGAAAGCGCTCCAGCCCGTGGCCATGAGTGCCTTGGTCCACTTCTTCTCGTTGGTGCGTAGCTTGTCGACGTCTGCCTTGGCGGTTTCTGGCTGGGCCATCTGAGGCTCCCTGTGATGAACTGCGCCTAGATATGGTGGTTTCCCGTGATGACGCAAGGGCATTGGGGACGGTTCTGCATTCAGGGGGAGGGTGTTTCAAGGTTCGCCCGGCCTATGTCCCTGGATTCAGGGGCCGGGGAACCGCGCTGCACCCAAAGAAGAGGACTTGATAATATGAAGTGCCGATCAGACGAACCGTGCTATATGCAAGTGATAAGATAGGGACGCCCCGACCAGAGGTTCACCCGGGGTGTTGACAAAGAGAGCGTCAATACCCATACTTTGGGCGTGAGCATCGCTCCGGGGTTGGCGCCAGGCGCCAGCCGAACTTTTCAAAACGAAGGCCCGGCTAGTCCGGGTCTTTGTTTTTTATCCGTTCAAAGCAGCTGTATTTGATGCCGCAGGATGCCAGGTCCTCGGGCTGCAGGTGCGCGTCGATGAGACGCTTGTGGTCCATCAGGGCCCTGTAGGGCCGGTAGGACGGGTCATAGCCGCCCTTGGCCATCGGATAGAGGTAGAGATCGGCGATCTGCAACATCGGCGTGGCTTTGGTTCTGCCGCGGGGCTCCCCGCGCACGATGTCCCTGAACTCCTCGGCAGTTAACGACCCGTAGCTGGCGGAGTTGGCGCCGTCGAACGGCATCCCCTGCGTCTTCAGGATCCGCGTGTAGGCCACCAGGTCGCGGTCCTCGGCTTTGCCGGCGCGCTCGAAGAACACGCGCAGCTTGCGGTCCTGGCTGCGGGCATATTTGGCGGCGCGCTCGATCAGGATGCAGTAGGCGGTCTTGCACATGAACCAGAGCTGGTCCCGGTACCGGTCGCGGTAGCGGGCAACATAGCCCGGTCGGTCGATGACCGCGGCGATGCCGATCACGGGCAGCCCAAGCAGCATCCCCTGCAAGTCTCCCAGGAATTCAAAAGCGGACTCCGGCTTCTTCAGCCAGCCGAAGTCGCCACGGCCGCCCCGGATCGCCCAGGAGTGGAGCGGGTAGGTGATGCCGTGCTTCTGGCAGAAGGCCTTGTGGCGGGCATAGAGCTCATCGACGTCTTCCTCGTTGATGAGGATGCCGCCGAGGGCGAAATAATCCATTTCGTCCCGGCGCTTCTCTCTGGGCTCTCGGTCTGGCTCACGGCTGCCGCTGTCATCGAGGTAAAGGTGGATTTCGCGGTCGGTCACGGGCAGGCTTTCAATTTCCGCACCAGCTTGGCTCAAAAACCTGAACCTGTACAGCTTGGCGACACTCGTGCGCGCCACAGGGAACGTTGCAGCTCAGGCCGATTTCATCTGCACCATCAGCGTCTCGCAGCTGAGGGTGAGTTGGCGGGCATATGCCTTCGAGGCGTCAAGCGTGGCTCGCTTGGTGACGCCGAAGATCAGGTAGCCCGCATGCACGGCGGCGAGGATGCCGAGGGCCGCAAGCTTTCCATGGGTTAGCTCGGCAAACGATCCTCGTCGACATCAACATCCGCGCCGCCGCCGACGATCCCGAGGACGACACCTACGACGTTGCCCAGGATCTCAAGAGGCGCCTCTCCCGCGACGACAAGGGCCGGCTCTACGTCGACGCCTTCCTGCTCTCGCACCCGGATTCCGACCACGTGACCGGGCTCACGACGCATTTCCACCTCGGCCCGCCCGAGGATTTCCCGGAGGGTGACGAGAACCTCATCCTGATCCGCGAAATGTGGTCGTCGCCGATCGTGTTCCGGCGCGCCAGCAAGCAGCACAAGCTCTGCGACGAGGCCAAGGCGTGGGCCACCGAAGCGCGGCGCCGGGTCGCGCTGTTCAAAGAGAAGGGCCTGACCGGCACCGGTTCAGGCGACCGCATCCTGATCCTCGGTGAGGATAAAGACGGCAAGACCGATGATCTCACGGACATCCCGGTCAAGCAGGACGGCCTGCTGACCGCAGCTGACCGCGTGAACACGGGCCAGTTCGAAGGCCGCCTGCTGGCGCCGATGTACGTCGACGAAGACGACAAGGAGCTGATCGAAGTCCTCGAGAAGAACAACTCCTCGGCGATCGTGCGGTTCTCCATCGCCGGCGACGGCGTGGCCGACCGCTGCCGCTTCCTGACCGGTGGCGACGCGGACGTCTCCATCTGGGACCGGCTGTGGCAGCGCCACAAGGACAGTAACAAGGACTGGCTCAGCTACGATGTCATGGAGACGCCGCACCACTGCTCCTGGCGCACCCTGAGCCACGACCGCTGGTCCGAGATGGGCGAGAAGGTCAAGGTGTCCGAGGACGCCAGGAACGCACTCTCCCAGACCCGTGACGGCGCCATCATCGTCGCCTCCTGCAAGCCCATCAAAAAGGACGACGACAACCCGCCTCATGAGCGGGCCAAGCGGGAATATGTCTCGATCACCTCGGCCGAACGCTTCATCTGCACGACCGAGTATGCCGATGAGCACGACGGGCCGGTCGAGTTCAACATCACCGGCGTCGGCACATCCAAGCAGCTGGCGCTGACCCCGAAAAAGGCCGCCTCGATCGCCGGCGTGACCGGAGTGACGACGACGCCCAGATCCCACGGCTGAGCCATGGCCTCGGCAGACATGAAGCGGCACGCGGAACACTTTCTGCGTGTCGCAACAGAGATTCCGCAATGCCAGCGCTGTGGCCTGATCGCCGTCGGTGACGACGTGGCGACCCTGTTCCTTGATCTGGCCGTGGAGATGCCAACGCACTGGCACGCCAAGGGCACCGCCCCTAACGGCGTCCTGCCGGTCGAACGCGTTGAGGTCCTGCTTGGCGCTGACTACCCGTGGCGGTGCCCCACCTTCACCCTGCGCAAGGGCTTTCCGCGCAACCTGCACCATCTGACGCCCGGCTCGGAAAACGTGTGTCCAACCCCCTGTCTTGTGGATGGCAACCAGGACGAATATTTCAATCAGCACGGCCTGATCGAACTCGGCATCGGGGCCATCGTCAACCAGATGGGCGTTTGGCTCGGTCGCGCAGCAATTGGCACCTTGATGGATCCGGATCATGGCTGGGAACCCGTGATGCGCCAAGGCCTGCCGGACCGGCTTATTATCGATGCGGACTTCGCCCGAAGCCAGATCACCGACAAGTCCGGCTCGGTATGGCTTGCTACCAAATTCATGAAGGGCAAGGATCTCGCTGGCAAAAGGTCCTACACCCTCTCGGCGCACAATGAATTTGCCGCTGCCGTCGGCAACATGTCTGCTTTCCCCTTTGAGGCCGAAAGCGAAGGACGCTACAGCGGCATCACCGCGACGGTGCTGATCTGGCCGCCAAATGGCGCCATCACAAGTGCGGTGCTGCCTGAGACGGTAGCGAACCTTGACGACTTGGCACAACGCGCTGAGGCCTTCGGCTGCGGCGTTGAGTTTGCGAAATTCCTCGACAGGCTCCAGCGGCGCTGGGCGGGCAAAACCGATGACGCGACCTTCCCGATCGCCGTTTTGTTTGGCGTGCGGCGACCTTTTCGGCTGATCGGGCGGGCGTCGACGATCGAGTTGCTTCTTGATTGAAATCACGGCTCCGCAGAAGCG
>NZ_RZSR01000931.1:0-2346 GCF_004023265.1 Mesorhizobium sp. M1A.F.Ca.IN.020.06.1.1 | reverse complement strand
AGCCGGCAGCGGACCACGAACTCCTGATAGAGCACGCCGATGACGCGGAATCCGGCATCGGGCTCAGCCAGGATGGCGCGCAGGATACGGTCCATCCGTCCGCGCCGCTCGGCGAGGTCCTCGGCGCTCGGCTGCGTCTCGGCCGGCTCGGGGCGGATGTCGAGCGGCGCGGCCTTGGCAGCCATAAACTGATCGAGCAGGTCGGGCGACGGCCGGCGCTGCGGCCGGATCGCCTCCGGCGGCGGTGCCGCGAGGATGATGGCGCGCGCATCTTCGAGCGTCGCTTCGGGCAGCGGCATCAGCCGCGGCGTGCCGTTGCGCGGGCTCGTCTCGGTCGATCCGATCCGCACGCTGAGCGGGCGGCGCGACAGCGCCGGACCGAGCGCCATGAAATGCCCGCGCTCGAGGTCGCGGAAGGCTTCCGCCTGCCGCCGCTCCATGCCGAGCAGGTCGGCGGCGCGCGCCATGTCGATGTCCAGAAAGGTGCGGCCCATCAGGAAGTTGGAGGCCTCCGCCGCGACGTTCTTGGCGAGTTTCGCCAGCCGCTGCGTGGCGATGATGCCGGCGAGCCCGCGCTTGCGGCCGCGGCACATCAGATTGGTCATGGCGCCGAGCGAAAGCTTGCGCGCCTCATCCGAGACCTCGCCTGCAGCAGCCGGCGCGAAGAGCTGCGCCTCGTCCACCACCACCAGCATCGGATACCAATGGTCGCGCGCGACCTCGAACAGCCCGCCAAGGAAAGCTGCGGCGCGCCGCATCTGGTTCTCGGCATCGAGCCCTTCGAGGTTTAGCACCGTCGAGACGCGGTGGATGCGCGCTCGCTCGCCGGCCGCCTGCAGGCCGCGCTCGGTATGATCCTCGGCGTCGATCACCAGATGGCCGTAGCGCTCACCGAGCGAGACGAAGTCGCCTTCGGGATCGACGATGGTCTGCTGCACCCAGGGCGCGCTCTGCTCCAGCAGCCGACGCAGCAGATGCGACTTGCCCGAGCCCGAGTTGCCCTGCACCAGCAGGCGGGTCGCCAGCAGCTCCTCAAGGTCGAGGGCCGCCGGCGCGCCTGCCGACGTCTGCCCCATCTCGATCGCAACCGTCATATTCTCGACTCGGATAGTCTCCCTGCGCGGGAGGGACTTAGCAACCGGCGTGCGGTGCGTCGAGCATGGCCCAGGGCCTCGGCGCGGTGTTCCACATCTAACGGCAGGCCATCGACAGCTGAACTGGTCCGACCACCATTTCGCTGGCGCAATCCCCCGATCAGCGTATCATCCCTTGAGGGAGGGGTTCATGGCAGGAGGAGGCTTATGAACGTCGCTGCGGGGGTGCCCGTCATAGACCTGACGGTGCAAGACATTGTTTCGTCTGCTCTTTCGAAATTTCGCGCCGGCGACACTGTTTCGACCCGGGCAATGCTCGATGCCATCCGCCAATCGGACCCCGCCTGCGGAGACAGCGACGACCATCTGGTCGAACTGATCGTCATGGCCGCTGTTGGTAAGACCATGGGCGTCGTCTTCGATCACCGCTCGCCCGACGAGCGGTTGCCGCGCCTGTCCTAAACCTCGTTGCGCTGAAAAGGATTAGGCGAGGCGCTGTAAATCCTTGTTTGGGGCATGTCGGTGTCCCAGAACGTGCGCACGTCCGGGCGACATGCATTAGCTTCCCAGCGGATGCGGCATATAACCGACGAAGCCGGTGATCTTCCAGCGCCCGCCGACCTTGCGGCAGAAGTAGAGCGTCTGCCATTTCAGGCGGTCGACGCTGCCGTCGGCCTTGGCGATCGAGCCGTCGAACTTCTTGTGCAGCACAGCACGATCGCCGTCGACGTCGATGTCGCGCAGATTGGTGACGCGGAAAATCGCCTCGCGTAGCGGCTCGGCGAATTCCGTCGCGGCTGTTTCCTTGGCCTGCCGCAGCCATTCGTCGCGATAGATTTCCAGCTTGGGAAACTGCAGCCGCCAGGCGTCGGCATTGGGCAGGAAATGCGCATGCATGCCGAAGAAGCTCTCGGCGATGAAGTCGTCCTCGACCAACGACCAATCCTGGCCGAGGAAGGCGTCGATGTCGCGCCGCACCAGCATTTCCCACAGCGCATGGCGATCGGCATCGCCTTCCGGAAACGGATTCTTGTCAAAGGTCATGCTGGCTCTTCCCCTTGCGTTCGATCAGCAACCCACCGGTCGCATCGCCGGTTCGGGGTGCAGGATGCTCACGATTTGTAATAAAGCAACATGAATTTCCGAAAAATGTTGCTTTCCGACATTGCCTCTTGGAGGATCACCTCTACAAGCGTAGACGGCTGCAAGAACGGTCCTTACGCTCGACAACAGGAGATTCATTTGCCCAAGC
>NZ_RZSR01000930.1:0-2350 GCF_004023265.1 Mesorhizobium sp. M1A.F.Ca.IN.020.06.1.1 | reverse complement strand
AATGCCGTGCTCCTCAAACCGTCAAATCTGACACCGTTTTCCGCGATTAATCTTGTCGCCGCGCTTGTGGAGGCGGGCTTGCCGCGGGAGGTCATTACCGTTGTTCACGGCGACAGAGAACTCGTTACAGCCCTGGTTGCTGCACGAGACGTCCGTATGGTCTCCTTCACCGGCGGCTTCGCCACCGGAGAAGCCATTGCCCGGAAAGCCGGGCTCAAGAAGCTCGCGATGGAACTGGGCGGCAATGCGCCGGTCGTGGTGATGAACGATTGCGACTTCGACAAGGCAGTCGAAGGCTGCGTATCCGGCGCCTTCTGGGCTGCCGGGCAAAATTGCATCGGCGCTCAACGTGTCCTGGTGCAGTCCGAGCTTTATGAACGCTTCCGCGATGCCTTTGTCGGCGCAACGAAAAGGCTCAAGGCAGGCGATCCTTTCCACGAGGACACCGATGTCGGTCCGATGATATCGCAGAAGGTCGCCGAACGCACCGAAGCAGCGGTCAATGACGCTATCAACGCCGGCGCCAAACTGCTTTGCGGCCACCAGCGTGAAGGTTCCCTCTACCACCCGACCGTTCTCGAAGGCACTCCGACGAGCTGCCGGCTATGGCATGAGGAAGTGTTCGCGCCGGTGGTCATGCTTGCTCCTTTCAGGACCCTCGATGAAGCCATCGAGATGGCCAATCAGCCGGAATACAGTCTGCATGCCGGCATTTTCACTAGCAACCTGTCTGTCGCGCTTGAGGCGGCAAACAGGATCGAGGCTGGCGGGGTGATGATCAACGACTCCTCGGATTACCGGTTCGATGCCATGCCGTTCGGAGGCTCTAAATACGGCAGCATGGGCAGGGAAGGCGTGCGGTTCGCCTATGAGGAAATGACCCAGCCCAAAGTTGTTTGTATCAACCGCGGATAAAACAGCAAATGGTGACTGTGGAAGCGGACAGGCGCGTTGAGAGCGACCTGGTGGCGAAGGGCACCTGCCTTCTGATGCTCTCTTCGGAATTCACACACTCCGAGCGGCCGAGAATTTCGACGTTTCGGGCATCCGCCTGCCTGACTTCCCGGAGTTCATAGTGGCCATGGCAATGGTCAAGAAGGCTGCTGTTGAGGCGAATCTGGAGCTTGGTCTGACCAGCCCGGCATCGGAGCGGCTATCGCCCGGGCTTGCGACCGACGGGGCGACCTTATGATCGGCTTGTTCGGAGAACTTCTCTACGAATGATGGGATCGAAACGGCTAGAAGGTTCGGAACAATGCGAGATGCGGCATCGTGCGGACCTCCCTCTCAACGGCCGCGCGAAGCGGTCGTTGACAATGCGACTTGTCTCGAGAACCGACCAGCAACAATGCCGCTTGAATTACCCGAGCTCGTGGATCGCGACGCTAGGAATGACCGTCTTGGCGATGTCGCATAGGTGCTGATGATGGGTCAGATAGATTACCTGGCCCACACTGGCCATCTCACCGAACAGGCGGAAAACTTCCTCCGAC
Organism: Mesorhizobium sp. M1A.F.Ca.IN.020.06.1.1; assembly: GCF_004023265.1. NCBI lineage: Bacteria > Pseudomonadati > Pseudomonadota > Alphaproteobacteria > Hyphomicrobiales > Phyllobacteriaceae > Mesorhizobium > Mesorhizobium sp. M1A.F.Ca.IN.020.06.1.1. The sequence goes on along the minus strand of NZ_RZSR01000930.1, from coordinate 857 downwards.
CGAAGATGGTCGAAGGTCTCCATGATGTCGTCGGCGATGAACGGAACAGACGGCCTGAGCTTGGCAAACTCGTAATATCCGGCAAGCCGCAGGGCTAGGTAGAGCTGGAATCGCGCGCCTTTCGACAGAGCGTCTGCGACCTTCGATTGGCCATCCTTCTGCGTTGCGATGAGGACCTCGCCCCCCTTTACCGGCTGGGTCGTCAAGCCTGTGTACTGGCCGCGTGTGATCAGTGCGAAGGCGTTGGAGGCCTCGCTCATCATTCCGGAGCGGTGACGTTCACGATAGACCCGGAGCGCGCTCGACGCCGACATCACTCCAAGCTTTAATTCGATATAATGGAGGGCCTTCTCCTCGATTTCGAGAAGGACGGTGCGACGATCAGCATCGATGCGGGCAACTGCGCTGTCGCCGCCGATAGCATCGAGCTTGTCAGTTGCCCGGGTACGCCGGACGAGTTGCTGTTGCAATGCTTCATCGAGGTCGGCGAGGCGCCGCTCGATTTCGGCTTTTTCAATTGCGAGCCCATCGAGATCGAGGCCCTCCAGCAACGACCGCGCCTGGCCGACATCGGCGACGGCGAGCTCGCTCTTCAGTCGTTCCTCAAGCTCGGCAACGTCACTCTGCAGGCCGTCTCGCTCGCGAAGCTGTTCATCGCGCTCTGCGACCTGCGGCAGAGTCTTCACGCCAAAGGCATCGAGCACTTCCCGCTTTGTCGTCTCGTGGGCCGCGATCTCGGCGTTCAATGCCTCCTGAACGTCCCGCAACTTTTGAACGTCAAGTAGAAGATTCGTCCTCGCCTCAAGGGCGCGCTCGGCTCGCTCAAGGCGCTCGGCCAGCCTGGCCCTCACCTGTTC
>NZ_RZSR01000929.1:0-2350 GCF_004023265.1 Mesorhizobium sp. M1A.F.Ca.IN.020.06.1.1 | reverse complement strand
CCGGTCAAGCGGCCTTGGTGTCGCCAGCATAGAGCGCCTCCTTGAACGGCGCGGGACCGACACGGCGGTAGGCGTCGATAAAACGTTCACTGGGATTGAGCCGAAGGCCGAGATAGGTGTCGACGATCTGCTCGATGGCATCGGTGATTTCTTCCGAAGAGAAACCGCGGCCGATGATCTCGCCGACCGACGTGTTCTCGTCGGCCGAGCCGCCAAGCGTGACCTGGTAGAGCTCGGAGCCCTTCTTCTCCACGCCGAGAATGCCGATATGGCCGACATGGTGGTGGCCGCAGGCGTTGATGCAGCCGGAGATCTTCAGCTTCAGCTCACCGATCTCGCGCTGCCGCTCCAGCGAGGCAAAGCGGCGCGAGATTTCCTGGGCAACCGGGATCGAACGCGCGGTGGCAAGCGCGCAATAATCGAGGCCGGGGCAAGAGATGATATCGCTGATCAGGTTGGAATTGGCGGTCGCCAAGCCGATCTCGACCAGGGCGTCATAGACGGCCTTGAGGTCGGCGCGCGCCACATGCGGCAGGATCAGGTTCTGCTCGTGGCTGACGCGCAGCTCGTCGAAGGCGTATTTCTCGGCGATGTCGGCGACCGCCTCCATCTGGCTGTCGGAGGCGTCGCCGGGCACCTCGCCGATGCCCTTGAGCGAGATCGTCACCGCCGCATAGTCGGGGTGGCGATGCGTTACGACATTCTGGTCGAGCCACTCCGAAAAACTCTTGGAATCGAGCCGCGTCTGCTTCACCTGCGCGTCGCCTTCCGGCCGGTCAGGCAATGCCGGCGGCGCGAAATAGGCATTGATCGCCTGGATGTCGGCGTCCGGCAGCTTCAGCTCCGCGTCCTTCAACTCCTGCCATTCGGCCTCGATCTGGCGGGTGATCTCCTCGACCCCGGTCTCGTGGACGAGGATCTTGATACGCGCCTTGTACTTGTTATCGCGGCGGCCATAGAGGTTGTAAACGCGCAGGATCGCCGTGCAGTAGGACAACAGCTCGGCTTCCGGCAGGAAGTCGCGGATCTTCTTGGCGACCATCGGCGTGCGGCCCTGGCCGCCACCGACATAGACGGCAAAGCCCAGCTCGCCGGCCGCGTTCTTCTTCAGATGCAGCCCGATGTCGTGCGTCTGGATGGCGGCGCGATCACGCTCGGCGCCGGTCACCGCGATCTTGAACTTGCGCGGCAGGTACGAGAACTCCGGATGCACCGACGACCACTGGCGCAGGATCTCCGCATAGGGACGCGGATCGGCAACCTCGTCGGCGGCCGCGCCGGCGAAATGGTCCGCGGTGACGTTGCGGATGCAGTTACCGCTGGTCTGGATGGCATGCATCTCGACGCTCGCCAGATCAGCAAGGATCGCCGGGATGTCGGACAGCGCCGGCCAGTTGAACTGGATGTTCTGGCGCGTGGTGAAGTGGCCGTAGCCCTTGTCGTATTTGCGGGCGATGTGGCCGAGCATGCGCAATTGCCTGCTGTTCAGCGTGCCGTAGGGCACGGCGATACGCAGCATATAGGCGTGCAGCTGCAAATAGACGCCGTTCATCAGCCGGAGCGGCCGGAACTGGTCCTCGGTGATCTCGCCGGCAAGCCGGCGCTGCACCTGGTCGCTGAACTCGGCGACGCGGGCCTTTACGAAATCGTGGTCGAACTCGTCGTAACGGTACATGCTTCGTCTTTCAGGGCCCGTCCGCCCGCTTTCTTGTGTCTATGCCGCCCGTGCCGGAGCCGGGCTCGCCTGCTTGCCGAGGTCGGTGCGGATGGTGGGGCCCGCGGCGCGGATCTTCTCGCGCAGCCGCACCGGCTCGACCGCGCCGTTGATCACGGTCACATCGATCAGGTTGACGTCGACGACTTCGTTGTTGGCAGCGGCCGCGGCGCCGATGGCCTCGAGCCGATCCTCCGCCGCCTTGTCATGGGCGATGTCGGCACGAGTGACGGTCTCCGCCCAGCCGCCATCGGCGTACCAGACGGCGATACCGTCCGAGAGCCTGTTCGCGGTCAGAACCTTCATTGCTCAACTCCTTCGGCCGCTACGCCGGCCGTATCTTCACGCGTGTGCGCCGCAAGCGGCTCGGATTGTTCGAAATTGGCGCCGGCGACCGCGTCGCCGATGATGGTCATGACCGGACCGGTAAGATCGGCGCGCGCTTCCAGCGACGGCAGGTCGGCGAGCGTGCCGTGGAAGCGGCGGCGATTGCCAAGGCTGGCATTCTCCACCACGGCGACGGCGGTATCGGGCGACAGCCCGGCTTCGATCAGCCGGCCGGCGACTTCGGCTGCGACCGAGCGGCCCATATAGACGGCGACGGTGGCGCCGGAAATGGCAAGCTTTGCCCAATCG
>NZ_RZSR01000928.1:0-2351 GCF_004023265.1 Mesorhizobium sp. M1A.F.Ca.IN.020.06.1.1 | reverse complement strand
ACCCAGGGCATTCCGATTCTGCCGGCTGTGGCTTTGACCCTGGCGGTGGCTCTGTTGTTCGGCATCATCAACGGTTTGCTGTGCGTCTATGTGAACATCGCGCCGATCGTCACCACGCTGGCGACGAACGCGTTGATGATCAGCATCGTGCGGTGGCTTTCGGCGGGTACGCCGGTGGAGGCTCCGCCGGAGCTGCGCGTGTTTTCGGTCGGCCGGGTATTCGGCTTGCCGCCGAGCCTGATCTTCGCGATTGTCGCCGTGCTGGTCGTCGCCGTCCTCACCACGAAGACCGCGTTCGGTCGCCGTTTCGTGGCAGTTGGCGTCAATCCCGCGGCCGCTCAGATCGCCGGTGTCAACGTTCCTTTCTATCAGATATCTGCCTATGCGATCGCGGCGATATGCTTTGCCATCGGCGGCATACTGCTTGCAGGCTTTATCGGCAGCGCCACGCACTCGGCGGGTAACGACTATCTGCTGCCCAGCGTGGCGGCGGTGGTGATAGGGGGCAGTTCGCTGGCTGGCGGGCGCGGCAGTGTCGTGGCGAGCGCAGTGGCCGCGCTGTTCATCACGCAGCTCGGGCAGATGGTCCTCTCCATGGGTGCGAGTGCGGCGACCCAACTGCTTGTGCAGGCCGGGTCGATACTTGTGGTGACCGGCCTGCGCAATTTCCCAAAATGGTTCCGTATGTCGCCGATGCAATGAAGGTCTTCTGCGAAAAAGCGAGTTTGACTGGAGATGCAATCCCTGACGAGCACTCCGAGTGATCGTGTGTACGATCTCTACTACGGCGGGCAGCTTCGGAAGCCCAATTCGGGTAGGTATTTCGAGTCCGAAAATCCCGCGACCGGCGAGGTCTGGTCCCGCGTGGCGGAAGGCAATGCCTCGGACGTCGATGCTGCCGTGAAAAGCGCTCATGAGTGCTGGAAAAGCGCTGCGTGGCGCGATCTGAGGCCGACCGAAAGAGGCAAGCTTCTGGTCAGCCTGGCCGGCATCATCGAACGTGAAGCCGAGCGTATAGCCGGCATCGAAATGCGCGACAATGGCAAGCTCGCGACGGAGGTCCGGTCGCAGGTGCGCTACACGGCCGAATACTATCGTTATTACGGAGGTCTCGCGGACAAGATCCAGGGCGCCGTGGTCCCGACGGACAAGAAGGGCGTTTTTGCCTATACCAAATATGAACCGAAGGGGGTGGTGGCTATCATCACCCCCTGGAACTCACCATTGACCTTGACGACCTGGAAGCTCGCTCCGGCGCTTGCGGCGGGATGCGCTGCCGTCATCAAGCCGTCGGAGTTCACGTCGGCGTCCGTCATCGAATTCGCCCAGCTGTTTGCCGAGGCCGGATTTCCTGCGGGATCGGTTAACGTCGTGACGGGCGGTGGAGCGGTCGGCGCTGCGCTCGTGTCCCACAAGGATGTCGCGCATGTCGGCTTTACCGGAGGCGAGGAAGCGGGAACGAAAGTCTACGAGCTCGCAGCCCGCGGACTGAAAACCGTTACTCTCGAATTGGGCGGCAAGTCGCCGAACATCGTCTTCGACGATGCGGACCTCGATCAGGCCGTCAAAGGCGCGATCTCAGGCATCTTCGCGGCTTCCGGACAACAGTGCGTGGCCGGCTCGAGGTTGCTGGTGCAGCGTTCGATCCACGACGCGTTCGTCGAGCGTCTGCTGGACGTGGTCAAACGTGCGCGCATAGGCGATCCTTCTGATGCGGCAACCAACATCGGTCCGATCGCCACTAGGCCGCAGTTCGAGAAAATTCTCCGCTATATCGAGATCGGCAAGTCCGAGGGCGCGACATGCCTGCTGGGTGGCGGGCAATATGAAACCGAGCTCGGCGGCCTGTTCGTGCAACCGACGATCTTCACCGACGTCAAAAACGACATGCGTATCGCCCAGGAGGAGATTTTCGGGCCGGTCCTGTCGGTCATCCCATTCGACACCGAAGAGGATGCGGTGCGCATCGGCAATGACATCGTCTACGGCCTTGCGGCGGGCGTGTGGACGAAATCGCTTCACCGCGCGCAAACTCATGGCCGACAGGCTGCAGGCAGGCACGGTCTGGATCAACAACTACCGCGCCACCTCGTTCACCTCTCCGTTCGGGGGCTACAAGCGCTCCGGCGTCGGCCGCGAGTCCGGCATCGATGCCGTCAAGGAATATCTCGAAACAAAATGCGTCTGGATATCAACCGACCTTGATGTACCGGACCCGTTCATCCGTCGATGAAGGCAGACAGCATGCAAGTTGATGAAAAGCTGGTTCCGGCCGTCAAGGCATCGTGGGGCGGGTCGGACGCGCAGGGGGCACTCGCAGGGGTTCGGGTGCTGGACATGTCGCGTCTGGT
>NZ_RZSR01000927.1:0-2351 GCF_004023265.1 Mesorhizobium sp. M1A.F.Ca.IN.020.06.1.1 | reverse complement strand
CCGAAAATGGCATCGGCGCTGGCGCGGGACACCTGCTGCGAGACGATGATCGACGCGAGGCTGCCGAATCCGGGCTCGGAGAGCCTCAGCGGCACCTCGCCGGCCATGCCGCGTACCTTCTCCAGCCGTGGATCGAGCTGGCAGAGCGCGTCGAGTCCTGCCGCAATGTCGTCGAGCGAGGCGATGCGTTGCACGTTTGCTTGTTCCCAGGGCGCTCATGAAGTGGCAATTGATGGCTAACTATCAACCGGCGGAAGCGCCTTTCAACCCGAATGCCGTCCGAGACATGACGCTCCTGACATTCCGCTTCGCGCCGAGCCCCAATGGCGAGTTGCATCTCGGCCATGCCTATTCGGCGCTGCTGAACCGGCAAATGGCGGCGCGGGCGGGAGGACGGCTGTTGCTGCGCATCGAGGACATCGACATCACCCGCTCCACCCCGGAATTCGAGGCCGGCATATTCCGCGACCTGGAATGGCTGGGGTTCGAATGGGAAGAGCCCGTGCGGCGCCAGTCCGAACATTTTTCCGAATACAGGGCCGTGCTCGACCGGCTGATCGCCGAGGAACTCGTCTATCCCGCCTTCATGAGCCGCGGCGAGATCCGCGCCTTCATTGCCGAGACCGAGAAACGCGGCCGCGACTGGCCGCGCGACCCCGACGGCGTGCCGCTTTATCCGCCGCTCGACAAGGCACTTCCGACTAAGGAGCGCAGGCGGCGCATCGCCGAGAACAAGCCTTTTGCCTGGCGCCTCGACATCGAGGCAGCCATGGCGCGCGTGCCGGGCGCCTTGTCATGGGTCGAGTTCACCGACGAGGCCATGGCCGCGACGCAGACGGTCGACGCAACGCCGCAGGCCTGGGGCGACGTCATCGTGGCGCGCCGCGATATCCCGACCAGCTACCATCTCGCGGTCGTCGTCGACGACGCGCTGCAGGGCGTCAGCCATGTCGTGCGTGGTCAGGACCTTTACGCGGCGACCAGCGTGCAGCGCTTGTTGCAGGACCTGCTCGGCCGCCCCGCGCCGCGCTACCTCCACCATCGGCTGATCCTCGGCTCGGACGGGCGGAAGCTGTCGAAGAGTTTCAAGGACACCGGCCTTGCCGCACTCAGGCAGGCAGGCGTGTCGCCGCAGGATGTCGTGCGGCTGATTGGGCTTTGACTACAAACGAGCCAGGCCGGCCTTGATCAGCGCCATCACGCTGATGAAGACGAAGGCGCCGCTCAATCCCCATGCCACAGCTAGCTTGATATCCCGGAAGGTGATGCCGTGCTCGTTGGCGATCATCACCGCGACGAAGAAGCCCAGCGTGAAGAGCAGCGTGTTGCCGGTCGAGCCGAAGCCGTCGTCCTTCATGATGGCATCGAGCGCGGTGCCGAAGAAGAATCCGAAAACCGCGACGGTGGCGACCGCGAACAGCAGCCATGTCGTCCCGAGATGCAAAAGCATGCCTGCTCATGGCGTGCCTTAACGCCATGCCCCTCTTGGCACCGTTTGTTGAATTCGGATGAGCTTATGGATCAACCGTTTCGTTTTGCTTGCCGAATTGATCGGCATTAGAGCAATTGCCGACATCAACTTTTCACGCGCAGCCAGAGCCCTCCTTCCAATGCACAGTATCAAGCGGTTCATCCCCGCCTCTTTCGTCGTTCTGTGGGCGACCGGCTTCATCGGCGCGCGCTATGCAATGCCATGGGCGGAGCCGTTCACCTTCCTTGCCATCCGCTTCGTGCTGGCGGCGATCCTGTTTGCGGGACTGACCGTCCTTATCGGCTCGCGACGGGCCACCCGCGAGGAGGCGCTTCATGCGACGGTGGCCGGCGTCCTAATGCACGGCGTCTATCTGGGCGGCGTCTTCTGGGCGATCCACAGAGGCATGCCGGCCGGGCTTTCGGCGCTGATCGTCGGCCTGCAGCCGCTGATCACGGCGGTGCTCGCCGGCAAATTTCTCGGCGAGGCGATCCTGCCGCGCCATTGGGCGGGCCTTGCCGTCGGGCTTCTGGGCGTCGTCATCGTGCTCTGGCCAAAGCTCGGCATGATTGGCGGCGGTGTTACCGCGGCAACGCTGACGGCCTCGCTGGTCTCGGTGCTCGGCATGGCCGCTGGTACGATCTGGCAAAAGCGCTTCGCCTCCGGCGGCGACCTCGTCTCGGCGACCATGTGGCAGTATGTCGGAGGCTCGGTCGTCACGATCCTGGGGTCGCTCGCCTTCGAGACGCGCACCATCACCGTCAACGGCGAGCTCATCTTTGCCATGGCATGGCTGGTCCTGGTGCTGTCTCTCGGCGCCATCTTCCTGTTGATGGTGATGATCAGGGACGGCGAGATGTCGAAGGTCGCATCGCTGTTC
>NZ_RZSR01000926.1:0-2352 GCF_004023265.1 Mesorhizobium sp. M1A.F.Ca.IN.020.06.1.1 | reverse complement strand
GAGGAAATGCAGCACCTGGCTGGCGAAGCCGCCGACCGCGCCCTCCTCGACCGTCACGAGAACCTCATGCGAGCGCGCCAGGCGGCGGATGAGATCCTCGTCCAGCGGCTTGGCGAAGCGAGCGTCGGCAACGGTGGTCGAAAGGCCCGCGGCGCCGAGCTCCTCGGCGGCCAGCAGGCAATCCTGCAGCCGCGTGCCGAACGAGAGCAGCGCCACCTTGGTGCCTTCCTTGAGAATGCGGCCTTTGCCGATCTCGAGCACTGAGCCGCGCTCCGGCATGTCGACGCCGACGCCGTTGCCGCGCGGATAGCGGAAGGCGATCGGGCCGCCGTCGTAGTCGGCTGCCGTGCGCACCATATGGCGAAGCTCCGCCTCATCGGCGGCGGCCATGACGACGAAGCCAGGCAGCGAGGCGAGGAAGGTCGTGTCGAAGGCGCCGCAGTGCGTGGCGCCGTCGGCGCCGACGAAGCCGGCGCGGTCGATCGGGAAGCGCACCGGCAGTTTCTGGATTGCCACGTCGTGCACCACCTGATCGTAGGCGCGCTGCAGGAAGGTCGAATAGATGGCGGCGAAGGGCTTGTAGCCTTCGGTGGCGAGGCCGGCGGCGAAGGTCACCGCGTGCTGCTCGGCAATGCCGACATCGAAGGTTCGGGCCGGGAACACCTCGCCGAAGAGGTCGAGGCCGGTGCCACTCGGCATCGCGGCGGTGATCGCCACGATTCGTTCGTCCTCGCGCGCCTCCTGGATCAGGCTCTCGGCGAAGACCTTGGTGTAGCTCGGCGCGTTGGCCGGCGCTTTCGCTTGCGCGCCGGTGATGACGTCGAACTTGTTGACGCCGTGATACTTGTCGGCGGCGGCCTCCGCCGGCGCGTAGCCCTTGCCCTTCTGGGTGACGACATGGATCAGAATGGGACCGTCGCCATTATCGCGGACGTTCTTCAGCACCGGGATCAGGTGCTCCAAATTGTGTCCATCGATCGGGCCGATGTGGAAGAATCCCATCTCCTCGAACAGCGTGCCGCCGGTGACGTAACCGCGCGCATGCTCGACCGCGCGGGTGATGGCGCTGTCGGCGCGCTTGCCGAGATAGGAGGTCAGCTTCTTGCCGAAATCGCGCAGGCCGAGATAGGTCTTGCCGGAGGCAAGCCTCGCCAGATAGGCGCTCATCGCGCCGGTCGGCGGGGCGATCGACATGTCATTGTCGTTGAGGATGACGATCAGGCGGGCATTGAGCGCGCCGGCGTTGTTCATCGCCTCATAGGCCATCCCGGCGGACATGGCGCCGTCGCCGATGACGGCGATGACATTGTTGCGGCCGCCCGCAAGGTCGCGGCCCATCGCCATGCCGAGGCCGGCCGAAATCGAAGTCGAGGAATGCGCTGCGCCGAAGGGGTCGTATTCGCTCTCTGCGCGCCGGGTGAAGCCGGAGAGACCGCCTTCCTGGCGAAGCGTGCGGATGCGGTCGCGGCGGCCGGTCAGAATCTTGTGCGGGTAGGCCTGGTGGCCAACGTCCCAGATCAGCCGGTCTTCCGGCGTGTTGAAGACATAGTGCAGCGCAACCGTAAGCTCGACGACGCCGAGACCGGCGCCAAGATGGCCGCCGGTGTGCGACACCGCATCGATCAGCTCCGCGCGCAGTTCGGTCGCCAGCTGCGGCAGCTCGCTTTCATCAAGCGTCCGCAAATCCGCGGGGATGCGGACTTTGTCGAGGAGCGGCGTGTCAGGCTTCGGGTTCACTCTGGGACGGCCTGTCAACTTAACCTTGGGTTAACCTTCAAATATGCGCTTTGCTATGCGCGAGATAGGCTGACGGCGCGCCAATGTAAATGCGTGTCAGTGACGCGCCTGGCGCAGAATGTCCATCCTGCGCTAACCTTCCGGCAGCGGAATGAATTCTTCCTCATCGCCAGGAACGATATCGAAGCGGCCCGTCTTCCATTCTTCCTTGGCCTGCTCGATGCGTTCTTTCGAGGACGAAACGAAATTCCACCAGATATAGCGCTTGGAGCCCAGCGACGCTCCGCCGAACAGCATGAAATGCGCGCCGCGCTCGGACGACACGACGATTTCCTCGCCCGGTTTGAACACCAAAAGCCGCTCGGCCGGGAAACGGTCGCCGGCAATCGAAACCTCGCCCTCCAGCGTGTAGATGGCGCGTTCCTCGGCGTCGCCGGGGATTTTGACGCTGGCGCCCGCCGCCAGCCGCAGATCGGCATAGAGCGTTTCCGAGGCGGTCGCGACGGGCGAGCGCAGCCCGGAAAATTCGCCGATGACGACGCGGCCGCTAACGCCCTCGGCATCGATTTCGGGCAGTTGGACGACCGACGTGTTCGCGAACACCGGGGCGATTTC
>NZ_RZSR01000925.1:0-2361 GCF_004023265.1 Mesorhizobium sp. M1A.F.Ca.IN.020.06.1.1 | reverse complement strand
CCGAAGAAGTGGGCTGCCTTTGCTTCCAGCGCCTCGTGCTCAGGCGTGTTGCCGCGCAGGAGCCGCGAGCCGGTAGCACCGACGGGCGTGCCGGCGGCGAGTGCCAGCGCGACGGCGTCGGCCATGCGCTTGGAGCGGGCAAGCCCGAGATAGTCGTTGGAGGCGAAGTCGATCCCCTGGCGGTCGCTCAGGCCCCGCAACCGGTTCCTGCGGGCCAGGCCGCTGAGGCTCGCCTGGTAGCGCTCGAGCACGGGAGACCCACTCACGGGATTTCGCGGTCCATCGGCTTGATGCCCAGCCGGCGAAACAGCGCGCTGTCCTTGTCCTCTTCGGGGTTTGCGGCTGTCAGCAATGTATCGCCGACAAAGATCGAGTTGGCGCCGGCAAAAAAGCACAGCGCCTGCATCTCGTCGCTCATCGCCGTCCGGCCGGCCGAAAGCCGCACATGCGACTTCGGCATCATGATGCGGGCGAGCGCGATGGTGCGCACGAATTCGATCGGCTCGATGGGCTCGGTCTCGCCGAGCGGCGTGCCCTCGATCGGGATCAGCATGTTGATCGGCACGCTGTCGGGCGGCTCCGGCAGATTGGCCAAAGTCACCAGCATGTCGATGCGGTCGGCCTTCTCCTCGCCCATCCCGACAATGCCGCCGCAGCAGACCTTGATGCCGCTGTCGCGGACATTGGCCAGCGTGTCCAGCCGCTCAGTGAAGGTCCGGGTCGAGATGATCTCGCTATAGTAGCGCTCGGAGGTGTCGATGTTGTGGTTGTAGTAGTCGAGGCCGGCCTGCTTGAGCCGCTGCGCCTGATCGAGGTCGAGCATGCCGAGCGTCATGCAGGTCTCCATGCCTAGCGCCTTCACGCCCTCGACCATGGCGACGACCGCCTCCATGTCGCGCTCCTTGGGACTGCGCCATGCGGCTCCCATGCAATAGCGCGTGGCGCCAGCGTCGCGCGCCTTCCTGGCCTCGTCGATGACGCGCTGAACCTCCATCAGCTTCGAGGCCTTGAGGCCGGACTGGTGGTGGGAGGACTGGCTGCAATAGCCGCAATCCTCCGGGCAGCCGCCGGTCTTGATCGACAACAGGCGCGACAGCTGCACCCGGTTGGGATCGAAATTCTCGCGATGGATCGTCTGGGCCCTGAACAGCAGGTCGTTGAAGGGCAGGTCGTAGACTGCCCGAGCTTCCTCTCGCGTCCAGGGCGGCAGCGCCCAACCGAGAGGGTCCGATGTCAGGTCTGGGCTAAGTTCCGCGTTCATTCCACCTCCATCAGCAAAAGCATTTGGGTCAAGAGAACGGATTTCAGACTCCGTCACGACCTCCCTACCAGCGCCGGCACGGGCAGGGCGTGATTGGCTTCATCGAGTATCGAAAAGCTGTAACCGCCCACCGCATCGTGCTCGACCGAATAGGACAGCCGATCAACGATGCGATTTTCCTTGTCGAAGGTCAGCACGCGCGGCTTGAGCGCGGTCACCTCCTTCTCATGTACATAGACCGAATTGCAGATGATGACCTGGTCGCCAGGCTGGCAGGTGCGGGCCGCCGCGCCGTTGAGAATGCAGCAGCGCGATCCGCGTTCGCCCAAGATGACATAGGTTGAGAGCCGTGCGCCGGAGTTCTTGTTCCAGATCTCGACGAATTCCATCGGCAGGATGCCTGCCTCCTCGCAATGGTCTGGGTCGAGCGTGATCGAGCCATGGTAGTCGAGGTTGGCCTCGGTGACATGGATGCCATGCAGTTTGCCGGCAACGATTTTGCGCATCCCTTCCTCCCGAACGACTTGCGACCCTGCCAACACTTCCGTGGTCATTCATAATCTCGGCGGCCTATCGCGGGTTTTGTTCACCCCGAGCGGACGAACGTTCCCGCCTGATCGCGTCGCATGACTCATTGAAAGCGACGTCCAGAAGAGAGCCAACGAGCTCCAGGCCTTGAGAAGCTGCCAGTTGGCGCAGCTCGTCGAGCCGGCAGATGATAAAGCCAAGGGCTTCGACACGGTCTTGTTGTTGTTCCTTGTCTGGCCTCCCTTCAGGCGCAGCCACTGAACCGGCTCGCCCAGCAGGAAAAAGGCTTGCTGTTGCAATCGGTGAGGGCACAATCGGAGCCGGCCTGGCGCTGCTTGACGTGCGGCCAAAGGAGTTCCTGCGATCCCGGTTCATGTGCTTTGCCCTCAGTTCAGACGTCTGCTGCAGTTCCCGTCTACCGGCATATCGAGGCCAATGTCGAGAATCGGCGCGCTGTGCGTAAGCCAGCCGACCGAGATGAGGTCGACACCGGTCGACGCTATTGCCGGCACGCTCGCGCGCGTGACACGGCCCGACGCCTCGGTGATTGCGCGGCCACCGACCATGCCCAC
>NZ_RZSR01000924.1:0-2368 GCF_004023265.1 Mesorhizobium sp. M1A.F.Ca.IN.020.06.1.1 | reverse complement strand
CCTACATGGCGCGCAGCGTCACGGCCGCCGAGTCCGGCCGCTATTTCGGCATCTACGCGCTGGCCGGCAGGGCAACGAGCTTCCTGGCGCCGTTCCTGGTGTCGACGATCACGCTGGCCAGCGGCTCGGCACGGCTCGGCATGGCGGTGATCGCGCTGTTCCTCGGCCTCGGCATGGCAATCCTGGTCAGGACGCCATATCCGGCAGACAAGCCGGTGGAATAGCGCTCTCCTTCTCCCCTTGTGGGAGAAGGTGTCGCCGAAGGCGACGGATGAGGGGTGCTGGACGGAATGAGGCGGCGGCAATTTCAAGCGCATTGCCAAGCTGGAACACCCCTCATCCGTCTCGGCGCTAAGCGCCGATCCACCTTCTCCCACAAGGGGAGAAGGGAAGAAGGGCACTCAATGCCTGAAGTGCCGCACCCCGGTGAACACCATGGCGATGCCGTGCTCGTCGGCGGCGGCGATCACGTCCTCGTCGCGCATCGAGCCGCCGGGCTGGATCACGGCCGTGGCGCCGGCCTCGATGGCCGACAGCAGGCCGTCGGCGAAGGGGAAGAAGGCGTCGGAAGCGACGACCGAACCCCTGGTCAGCGGCTCGGCCAGGCCAGCCGCCTCGGCAGCGTCGAGCGCCTTGCGGGCGGCGATACGCGAGGAATCGACGCGGCTCATCTGGCCGGCGCCGATGCCGACGGTCGAGCCCTCCTTGACGTAGACGATGGCATTCGACTTGACGTGCTTGGCGACGCGGAAGGCAAATTTAAGGTCGGCCATCTCGGCCGGAGTCGGCGCGCGTTTCGTCACCACCTTGAGCTCGAGGTCGTCGACCACCGCATTGTCCCGGCTTTGCACCAACAGCCCGCCGGCGACCGATTTGGCGACCGTGCCGTCGGCGCGCGGGTCGGGCAGACCGCCGGTGACCAGAAGGCGCAAGTTCTTCTTCGCCGCTATGATCGCCGCGGCCTCATCGGTGGCATCGGGCGCGATGATGACCTCGGTGAAGGTCTTCACGATCTCTTCCGCTGCCTCGGCGTCGAGCATGCGGTTCATGGCGACGATGCCGCCATAGGCCGAGACCGGATCGCAGGCCAGCGCCTTGGCGTAAGCCGCCTTCAGCGTCGCGCCCTCGGCGACGCCACACGGGTTGGCGTGCTTGATGATGGCTATCGCCGCTGACCGGGTCGGATCGAATTCACCGACCAGCTCGAAGGCGGCGTCGGTATCGTTGATGTTGTTGTAGGAAAGCTGCTTGCCCTGCAGCTGCCTGGCGGTCGCGACGCCCGGGCGCTTGTCGCCGGAGAGATAGAAGCCGGCGCCCTGATGCGGGTTCTCGCCATAGCGCATCACCTGGTCCAGACGGCCGCCAAAGGCGCGCCAGGTCGGATGCTCGATTTCGAGCGTGTCGGCAAACCAGCCGGAGATCGCCGCATCGTAGGTCGCGGTGCGGGCAAAGGCCTTCGCCGCCAGCTTCTTGCGGAAATCGAGCGACAGCGAGCCGAGATTCATCTCGAGCGCGTTGAGCACCGAGGCATAGTCGGCAGGGTCGGTGACGATGGCGACATAGGCGTGGTTCTTGGCCGAGGCGCGGATCATCGCCGGGCCGCCGATGTCGATGTTTTCCACGATCGAGGCGTAGCCGGCGCCAGAGCGGCGGACCTCCTCGAACGGGTAGAGGTTGGACACGACGAGGTCGATCGGCTGGATGTGGTGGTCGTGCATCGCTTTGGCGTGCTCTGGGTCGTCGCGCACGCCGAGCAGGGCGCCATGCACTGAGGGATGCAAGGTCTTGACGCGGCCGTCCATGATCTCGGGAAAGCCGGTCAGCTCCGAAACATCGCGTACGGCCAGGCCGGCCGCGGCGATCTCCTTCGCGGTGCCGCCGGTGGAGACCAGCTCGACGCCGGCGGCGGCAAGGGCTTTGGCAAAGTCGATCAAACCGGTCTTGTCGAAAACGGAAAGCAGCGCGCGGCGAATCGGAACGAGGTCGGGCGCCGGAATGTTCTTGGCGGGGACGGCCATGGCTGGCGGCCTTTCAAGGCTGGTTGGGAACGTTCGCGGGCCGTAGCATATGAGGCTCGGAAATCAAGCGCGCAACTCGGGTTCCTTGGCCGCGAATCAGTTGTTCTCGGGATAGCCGGCGACGGCGGCGCGCGTCAGCTGCCAGTGCACCTCGGCGATCTCCGAGGCCTTGAAGGCAAGCACGATCTGCCGGCTGCGGCGCGGTCCGCCGAGCCCGGCGAAATAGATCGATTCCTCGATTTCCGGCGCCACTTCGGCACAAGTGAAAACCCAGGTGTCGCCCTGGGAGGCCGCCAGGGTCAGGCGGCCCTGCTCGTCGTGCAGCAGGCCGATGTCGGGATGGATATGGA
>NZ_RZSR01000923.1:0-2371 GCF_004023265.1 Mesorhizobium sp. M1A.F.Ca.IN.020.06.1.1 | reverse complement strand
TTCGCGATTAGGCAAGCCGACCGCCGCAAGGCTGCCTGACCTCCGACGCGTGGGATGATTGCGCAGCTCTGTCGGTCAAGCGAGTTCCTCAGAATGTGAGTCCTCATGCACCACGCGCGGTCAATCGGCATTTTCCATGGCATCCAGCCTCGAGACCACGATAGCCAAGTGGGACTTGTGTACGGTGGCCACGAGTCGAACGTCCCGCAGTTCCAGGCTTCTCCGAATCATACGAAGTTCGTCGAGAAGGTCTTCAACCTGCTGTCCGAAATCCATCTTGTCGAGAAGCAAGAACCAGAATCTGGCGGACTGAAAAAATAAGATATCATTGAAGTCCCGGAGCGGGCCGTTGCTGCTCAGGCCATGCAGAACCTGATGTAAGCGCATAATTATCTCTGCAAACTGCCTCTTATCCTTGCTGCCCATCAGTTCGCGGCAGGCCCGCTCTAACTCCTGAATGTCGACGAGAATATCGTCTGTAACCGGAAGCGGCGAGGATTCGGCCATGGCATCCATCAATCGCATACGAACGATATAGATGTCTCGCATCGAACCAAGGTCGATCGATGTGACCTCAGTACCGTTGCCATGCTGACTGATGATCAAGCCGTCATATTCCAAGCGCTGCAAGACCGTGCGCAGAGGCGTTCTGCTCACTCCGAACTCCGATGCAAGTTCCCGCTCATTCAAGCGGCTGCCCGGCTGATAATCGAGGAGACATATTCGGCGACGCAGCTCCAGATAAATCTCCTGCTTGCTCAGCTTGCCTGCGGGTTGCCTTTCGACTTCGGAAGCCTCGTCGTGATCTTTGCTCAAAGAGGTGGTGCTAATGCTTCTCGATGCTGGTGTGCCCATGCTTGTCATAACGTCCCCTGCAGATAGTGCGGCAGATGCCCGGTATCACGTCCCAATGCGCAATACAGCATTCAGCTGGCGCAAATACGCTATAACGCTCTGCGATGTTATCCGACCGGTGGCGGGGTTCTCGTCACTAGGGCGGTTTTGAATCGACATGGAGAAGTCTGAACTGTCTGATCGAACGCTCAGCGTGTGAGTGTTGAGTTGCAGACGGGGATCCGCCCAGATTTCCATCTTGGTTCGCTCGGGGCCGACCCCCGCCAAACTAACAGCCGCGGCCACATTCACGTTCGACGGAAACTCCTTGGCGATTTCAAGGACCGTGCCTTGCAGAATGCAAATCGCATCGTCGAGTTTGTCCAGTTTCAGTCCGGTGCGGACAATATATGGGGCGCCAACGAGGCTGCTGGGTGGCTTGCGAGTAACGATTTTCACCTCATGGATTATGCCGACCGCCGTGGCCTTTATTGCATCGAGGCCAAGCATGGCCCCAGACGGTATGACGATGCGACCGCCAGACCGGCGACCTAGCTCTACGAGATCCTCTCTTCCGAGAAGCTGGCTGCCAGACATCGCTACAAGGATCTTCCCCGCCTTGAGCGTCGGAGCTGCAACCTTATCGAACATAGATGGTGGGAGCGCTTCGAGAACAATGTCGCACTCTTGCGCCATGTCTTGCAGCGGCACGTGCGAAACTGTGTTTGACAGAAGAGCGTCGAATTCTGCCGCACGTTCGGCACTGCGTGCCGAGATTGCCGCCAACTTGCAGCCGGGTATTTCTCCACGGTCCAATGCCTGCGCCACTGCGGAACCAATAGCACCGATTCCAGCGATTCCTACCTTGAGTGCCTGCCGATCCATTTTAGTCCGCTGCCTTGACTGCGCTTAAGAACTGTTGGGTCCGTTTGCTCTTCGGATTAGTGAACAGCTCCTCGGGCGTATCTTGCTCTTCGATTTTTCCGCCATAGAAAAAGCAGATGCGGTCAGAAATATCACGAGCAAATCCCATTTGGTGAGTGACCATCAGCATCGTCAGGTTATGCTTGGTGACGAGGTCTCTTATGACATTCGTGACCTCTCCAATCACTTCAGGATCGAGAGCGGAGGTGACCTCGTCGAACAACATCACCTTTGGCCTCATCGCCAGCGCCCGAGCGATGGCAACCCGCTGTTGTTGGCCGCCGGAAAGACGAGCAGGGTGCTGGTCTTTCTTGTCGATCATTCCTACCATCGAGAGAAGCTCTTCGGCTCGCTCCTTGGCTTCGCGGCGAGACAGGCCGAGGACTTGCACCGGCCCCTCCATACAGTTTTCGACTGCCGTCATATGAGGGAACAGATTGAAGTGCTGGAAACACATTCCTATCGAAGATCGCGCCTTTCGGAGGTATTTGGCGTCGGCCGGCACTAAAGCCCCGTTCTTCGGCATATGGGTGAGCGGCTTCCCATCCACATATATGACGCCGCCGTTGATGGTCTCGAGCGTCATGAGCATTCGTAATACCGTGGTCTTACC
>NZ_RZSR01000922.1:0-2380 GCF_004023265.1 Mesorhizobium sp. M1A.F.Ca.IN.020.06.1.1 | reverse complement strand
AACGATCACCTTCTCGCCGATCGCGCGCCCGATCGCCAGTGCCTCCTCATAGTCGTTGATCCAGGCATTCACGCTGCCTTCGGCAATGGCCGCGCCGTCCTGCCCGTGGCCGGTCAGGCGGGTGTAGAAGAGATTGGCCTCGATCTCCCCGGCGACGTCGTCCGGCAGCGGCCGGATCTCGCCCTTGGATGCCGAAAACCCGTGGATGTAGACGATCGCAAGCTTGGTCTTGGCGTGAACCAACGGATTCGCCCAGATGATCTCCTTGTCCAACCCGTCACGGATATTGGGCACGGCCGCTTCTTCGCGCGCCAGATAGGCCTGCGGATCGTCGCCGATCGCCGAAGGATCGAAACGGATCGTCGTATCGACCGCCACGCGTGGGCCGAGGTAAAAGCCTGAGAGGAGGATAACGACGAGACCCAGTACCGCAAGCAAGATCCGTCGCCCCATGACCGACTCCAAGCAACAATTCTCAACCTATGGCGGTGCCCACCGAGAGGCAATCTCTCCCGGATCAGCGGATGTCGTGCAAAAGCCTGCGACGGTTTTGCGAAACGACTTGCATAGAAAGGCATAAAGCGCGTTGCCTGAATGCGTTTCAGCGCGAGGCGCTTTACGCCGCTTTGTCCGTTGGACTTTTTTCGCCCGGCGTCTTGCGGTCGAAATACAACGGCCGTCCCCGCCAGCTGGTGGTCAGCCCGATCACCAGTCGGCCTACGGGTCGCGGCAGCAGGCCCAGCAGCTTCAGCGGCCAGCTTATGTGATAGGGGAAGGTGACTTCGAAGCCTCCCCTCCGGATGCCGCGCGCCATGCGGCGCGATGCCCGGTGAACAGGCATCAGGCCCGGCATCGGCAGCATGTTCTTCTCGGTCAGCGGCGTGTCGACGAAGCCCGGATTCATCACCTGGATGCGGATGTTCATCTTGTCGAAGTCGTATTTCAGCGATTCCGCCAGGATGTTGATTGCCGCCTTGGTGCCGCCATAGGCGGCGGTGGTCGGCCAGCCGGAATAGGCCGTGACCGACCCGACCAGGACGACATGCCCGCGTCCTCGCGTGCGCATATAGTCGACCGCAGGCACCAGTCCGTTGACGATGCCGAAATAATTGACGGCGAAGGAACGATGAAAATCGCGCACCACGAGATGCTCACCGGGGGTGGCGATATAGTTGCCGGCGTTGAAGACGGCGAGCACGATCGGCCCCATGTCTTTCTCGATCGCCGCGACAGTGCGTGCCATCCCTTCTTCGTCGGTCACATCGCAGGGAAAGGATTTCACGTGGCCGGCCATCTGCGCGGTCTCAACCAGCAGCGTATCGGCTGGATCGCTGGCCAGCGCCGTCACCGCGACGGCATAGCCTTGCCTCGCCAGGTCCTTGGCCAGCGCCCGGCCGAGGCCGCTGCTGCCGCCCGTGATCCAGGCGACACCGTCTTTCGGGTTGGCCCGGTAGAGTGTCATTGAAAGTCCTGCGAATTATCTGGGCTAGTGCTCTAGCGGCGAAGAAATGGGATGAAAAGAGCGCTTTTGGATGACATCGTTGAAATGCTCGGGAGCATTGCAGCGTCCCGAATGCGACTGGACCAGGCAAAATCTTGCCTTGAAACCGCGGCTTCCGGTTTTTAGGGTCTCGCCGCACGCATAAAGGAATCCCCATGCCCCGTAATGTGATCGAAGCGATCGGCAACACCCCCTTGATCCGGCTCAACAAGGCTTCGGACGCAACCGGCTGCGAGATCCTGGGCAAGGCCGAATTCATGAATCCGGGACAATCGGTCAAGGACCGTGCAGGCCTCTTCATCATCAGGGACGCCGAACATCGCGGATTGCTGAGGCCCGGTGGTGTCATCGTCGAAGGGACCGCCGGCAACACCGGCATTGGCCTCACGCTGGTCGCCAAGGCGCTCGGCTACCGGACAGTCATTGTCATCCCCGACACGCAAAGCCAGGAGAAGAAGGACACGATCAAGATCCTGGGAGCCGAGCTGATCGAAGTGCCGGCCGTGCCGTACAAGAACCCGAACAACTATGTGAAGCTTTCGGGGCGGCTCGCCGAGCAGATGGCACGGTCGGAGCCGAACGGCGCGATCTGGGCGAACCAGTTCGACAATGTCGCGAACCGCGACGGCCACATCCGCACGACTGCCGAGGAGATCTGGACCCAAACCGGCGGCAAGGTCGACGGCTTCGTGTCCGCCGTCGGCTCCGGCGGCACGCTCGCCGGCGTTGCGCTCGGGCTCAAGGCCAAGAGCAGGCAAGTCAAGATCGCACTTGCCGATCCGTTGGGTGCTGCGCTCTACAGCTTCTATACCAGCGGTGAGCTTAAAGCTGACGGCAGCTCGATCACCGAAGGCATAGGCCAGGGTCGCATCACCGCCA
>NZ_RZSR01000091.1:0-10328 GCF_004023265.1 Mesorhizobium sp. M1A.F.Ca.IN.020.06.1.1 | reverse complement strand
CGCTAACATAATTCGCCAGCAGCGACGCCTCGGGCCATTCGCCGGCATCGGGCCTGACATTGCGGGCGAGCGCCACGGCAAGCGCCGCGCCGTCGTCGTCCCGCAAGGCTTCGTCGTAGGCCGCAGTGCGGCCATAGAACATCTTTGCCAGCTTCTTCATGCGCTTCGGCACGCCGACATCGCTGATGCCGAGTTCCCTCAGCGAATGGTCGACATCGAGGAAGAACTCGTCGATCAGCACCTGAGCGATCTCGGCCGCGGCTCCGCCCTCGCCGCGCAGCCGGTGCTGGATCAGGTACATATGGAGCGACAGCATCTCGAAGCGGCCGAGCGGCGTATCCGGCACATTCCAGTCGGAATAAAACACCGTTTGCCGCGCCGCCGCCACGATTTGTGCGTAGAGCGCCTCGGTGATGGCGCGGTTGGCGTGACGTTCGCGACCAAAAAGGCGCTGGAACATTGAGGGTGGTCTCCCGGGGACCTTTTGTTTGATTTGGCCTTGTTGCATCGGCATGCAAGCTGGTTTACCGGTTTTGCGGCCCAGCGCAAGCTGCGGGGATGTGATGGAGAATTGTTGTTGGGTGCGCTGAAATTCAAGTCGTTTTTCATGCCTGTGCGGGCGGGCGTGGCCACTCTGCTGGTGGCGGTATCCGCGCTTTCCGCCTGCAATTCGTCCAAGATGTTCGGTGATCTGCGTCCGAGCGAGACGCTGACGAAAGGCTACGTCATCGACCAGGCGGCGATCGACTCGGTGCCGGTCGGATCGAGTCGCGAGCAGGTTCTTCTTGCGCTGGGCACGCCGTCGACGACGGCGACCTTCGACAACGAGGCGTTCTATTATATCTCGCAGACGCGCAAGCGCTACGTCGCCTTCGACAACCCGCGCATCGTCGACCAGCACGTGCTGGCGGTCTATTTCGGCGCCGACGGCCGCGTCACCCAGATCGCCAATTACGGCCTGAAGGACGGCAAGGTCTTCGACTTCATCTCGAGGACGACGCCGACGGGCGGCAAGGACCAGAACTTCCTCAGCCAGATCATCAACGGCGCCAGCAAGCTGGCGCCCGGGATCCCGGGCGGCGGCACGCCCTGAGTTCGCTGTCAGCGACGTCCACGGACCAAGACCCGCCGAATCCGCTTCGGCGGGTTTTTTGTTTCGCCGAAACGGCTTGGCCGTAAACAAAACCCGCGGGATCGCTCCCGCGGGTCACTTGGTGCAGAAAGAATGTGGCTCAGCCGTGCGCGAGCACGGCCAGGAGCAGCAGCGCCACGATATTGGTGATCTTGATCGCCGGATTGACCGCCGGGCCGGCGGTGTCCTTGTAGGGATCGCCGACGGTGTCGCCGGTGACCGAGGCCTTATGCGCCTCGGAGCCCTTCAGGTGCTTGACGCCATTCTTGTCGGTAAAGCCGTCCTCGAACGACTTCTTGGCGTTGTCCCAGGCGCCGCCGCCGGAGGTCATCGAGACGGCGACGAAGAGGCCGTTGACGATGACGCCGAGCAGCGAGGCGCCAAGGGCCGCGAAGGCCGAGGCCTTCGAGCCCGAGATCAGGAGCACGCCGAAATAGACGACGAGCGGCGCCAGCACGGGCAGCAGCGACGGGATGATCATTTCCCGGATCGCTGCCCGGGTCAGCAGGTCGACGGCGCGCGCGTAGTTCGGTTTCGAGGTCCCGGCCATGATGCCCTTGTCCTCGCGGAACTGCTTGCGCACTTCCTCGACGATCGAGCCCGCCGCGCGGCCGACGGCGGTCATGGCGATGCCGCCGAACAGATACGGAATGAGGCCGCCAAAGATCAGGCCGGCAACGACATACGGGTTGGAAAGGTCGAAGGAGATCTCGCCCATGCCCTGGAAGTACGGGTACTTGTCGCCATTGGCGGCAAAGAACCTGAGGTCGTTCGAATAGGCGGCGAACAACACCAGCGCGCCGAGGCCGGCGGAGCCGATGGCATAGCCCTTGGTCACGGCCTTGGTGGTGTTGCCGACCGCGTCGAGCGCGTCGGTGGAGTGGCGCACTTCCTTGGGCAGGCCCGACATTTCGGCGATGCCGCCGGCATTGTCGGTGACCGGGCCGAAGGCGTCGAGCGCCACGATCATGCCGGCGAGACCGAGCATGGTGGTGACGGCGATCGCAGTTCCGAACAGGCCGCCAAGCTGGTAGGTGGCGATGATGCCGCCGACGATGACGATGGCCGGCAGCGCCGTCGATTCCAAGGAGACCGCGAGGCCCTGGATGACGTTGGTGCCGTGGCCGGTCACCGAGGCCTGGGCGATCGAATTCACCGGGCGCTTGTTGGTGCCGGTGTAGTATTCGGTGATCACCACGATGAGGCCGGTCACCAGAAGACCGATCAGGCCGCAGATGAACAGGTTCTTGCCGGTGATGACGATGCCGGCGACGGTGCCGACCTCTCCCCAACCGAGAGTGGCCGAAGTAGCGACGGCCAGGCCGACGATCGACAGCAGGCCGGTGACGATCAGCCCCTTGTAGAGGGCGCCCATGATCGAGCCGTTGGAGCCGAGCTTGACGAAGAAGGTGCCGACGATCGAGGTCAGGATGCAGGCGCCGCAAATGGCGAGCGGATAGAGCATGGCGGCGCCCAGCACTGCAGTGCCGCCGAAGAAGATTGCGGCCAGAACCATGGTGGCGACGACCGTCACCGCATAGGTCTCGAACAGGTCGGCGGCCATGCCGGCGCAGTCGCCGACATTGTCGCCGACATTGTCGGCGATGGTGGCCGGGTTGCGCGGATCGTCCTCCGGAATGCCGGCTTCCACCTTGCCGACGAGGTCGCCGCCGACGTCGGCGCCCTTGGTGAAGATGCCGCCGCCGAGACGGGCGAAGATCGAGATCAGCGAGGCCCCGAAGCCGAGCGAGACCAGCGCGTCGATGACGATGCGGTCGTTTGGCTGCAGGCCCATTGGGCCGGTCAGGATGAGGTAATAGATGGAGACGCCGAGCAGCGCCAGGCCCGCCACCAGCAGGCCGGTGATGGCGCCCGACTTGAAGGCGATGTCAAGGCCGGCGGCCAGGCTGTTGGAAGCGGCCTGCGCGGTGCGGACATTGGCACGCACCGAGACATGCATGCCGATGAAGCCGGCAGCGCCCGAAAGCACGGCGCCGATCAGGAAGCCGATCGCGGAGGTGATGGAGAGCAGCCACCAGGCGAGAAGAAGCACGACGATGCCGACGACGGCGATGGTGGTGTACTGGCGCGCCAGATAGGCTTGAGCACCTTCGCGAATGGCGGCGGAGATTTCCTGCATGCGCTGGTTGCCCTGATCGGACGCCAGGACCGATCGTGTCGCCCAGATGGCGTACAGGACTGACAGCAAGCCGCAGGCGATGACGGCGGTAATGATGGTCATTGCCGAATTTTCCTCGATTGATGGCCCAGAAGAACCCCTCCCTGGGCCGTTGGGACGGAGATGAACGCCGCACACGGAATCCACCCCTTGACTAAGGTGTATGCGAAACAGGGCTGGGAACGTCAAGA
Source organism: Mesorhizobium sp. M1A.F.Ca.IN.020.06.1.1 (assembly GCF_004023265.1). NCBI lineage: Bacteria > Pseudomonadati > Pseudomonadota > Alphaproteobacteria > Hyphomicrobiales > Phyllobacteriaceae > Mesorhizobium > Mesorhizobium sp. M1A.F.Ca.IN.020.06.1.1. Next base: position 6,826 of record NZ_RZSR01000091.1, on the reverse strand, counting down.
TATTGTTCGGTTTTTGCCCGGCTTTCGCCGGAAAGACGAACGCCGCGACTCACCGGCAGGGGCCGCCGTGCATTTAGATCGATTGCGCGCCGGCAAACGGCGCAATGTCAGTCGGCGCGGCGCAAGCCCGGCAGCTTCAGGGTGCCGAGCGCCAGGAAGCAGAGCACAACGACCGGGAACACGATCCAGTTCAGCATGGTCCAGCCCCAGGCATTGTAGACCGCGCCCGACATCAGCGAGGCGAAGGCGACGGAGCCGAACAGGACGAAGTCGTGGAAGCCCTGCACCTTGCCTTTTTCGGATGGATGGTAGCTCGCGGCGACCATGGCGGTCGCGCCGATGAAACCGAAATTCCAGCCGAGGCCGAGCAGGATCAGCGCGGTCCAGAACTGCCATAGCGCAAGGCCTGAGAGCGCCACCACTGCGCAGGCGATGAGCAGCACCAACCCAATGGCGACGATGCGCTCGGCGCCGAAGCGGTGGATCAGCGAACCGGTGAAGAAGCTCGGCCCGAACATCGCCATAACGTGCCAGGAGATGCCAAGCGTGGCATCGTCGGTCGAAAGACCGCAGCCGACCATGGCGAGCGGCGCGCCGGTCATGACGAAGCTCATCAGCGCATAGCTGCCTACGGCGCAGAACAGCGCCGCGACGAAACGGGGTTGGGTGGCGATCTCGACCAGCGGACGTGCGTCGCTTGCGACGGCTTCGGCGGCGCTGCTCGTCCGCCTGGACGTATGCAGGAAGGAAAGGATAATCGCGCCTATGGCGGCCAGCACCAGGATGGAGGCGAAGGATCCGGCAAACATCACCGGGGCCAGAAGGTCGCCGGTGTAGATGACGATCTGAGGCCCGAGGATGGCGGTGACGATGCCGCCAGCCAGCACGAAGGAGATGGCGCGCGCCTTGAATTGCGGCGGCGCGTTGTCGGCGGCGGCGAAGCGGAACTGCTGCACGAAGGCGCCGCCGACACCGATCACGCCTAGGCCAAAGGCGAACAGCCAGAAGCTCGCCTGAAAGAGCGCGAGCGTCGCGATCAGCCCGCCGAGGGCGGTGACGATGGTGCCGGTCATGAAGCCGCCGCGATGGCCGAGCCGGCGGATGATGGCGGCCGCCGGCAGGGCGCCGAGCGCAACTCCAAGGTTGAAGCCGGTGACCGGCGCCGTCGCCAGAGACTTGTCGGGGCCGAGCAGATATTGGCCGGCAAGCGCGCCGATGGAAATGGCGATCGGCGCGGCGGAACCGACGATCGCTTGCGCGGCCGCGAGGAGCACTGCCGTGCGGCGCGCTTCCCTGCCGGCGTCAGCGACGACTGCCGTGGCGGTCACGATGCGTCCTTGCCGCGACCCTCGCCCCGTACCCGGCGCGAGACACGGTCGAGCAGGGCGTTGACCAGCTTCGGCTCGTCTTCCTCGTAGAAGGCCTTGGCGATGTCGACATATTCCGACACGATCACGGCCACGGGCACGTCCTCGCGCTTCATCAGCTCATAGACGCCGGCGCGCAGGATGGCGCGCAGCGTCGAGTCCAGCCGCGACAGCGGCCAGTCGTCAGTCAGCGCCTGGCGGATGATCGGATCGATGGTCTTCTGGTTCTCGACGACGCCGGTCAGGATGGCGCGGAACCACTGCGGGTCGGCCTCGCGATAAAGTGCGCCGTCGACTTCCTTGCCGAGGCGGAAGGCCTCGTATTCGGCGGTGATCTCGAAAACACCGCTGCCGGCCACGTCCATCTGGTAGAGCGCCTGGACGGCGGCAAGACGGGCGGCACCGCGCTTGTTGGCGTGGCGCGCCGCACCGGTCTGGGCAGGATCGCTCACGATTGGGCTCCGAATTTCTCTTTGAGCGCGATCATGGTCAGCGCCGCGCGGGCGGCAAAGCCGCCCTTGTCGCCTTCGGTGCGCTTGGCCCGCGTCCAGGCCTGCGCATCGTTTTCGGTGGTCAGGATGCCGTTGCCGATCGCGACCGCTTCCTGCACGGAAAGATCCATCAGCGCACGGCTCGATTCATTGGCGACGATGTCGAAATGATAGGTGTCGCCACGGATGATGGTGCCGAGCGCGACGAAGCCGTCATAGTGTACGCCGCCCTCGCCGGCACCGTCCAGCGCGAAGGTGATGACGGCCGGAATTTCGAGCGAGCCAGGAACAGTCACGACGTCATAAGTGGCGCCGGCCTCGTCCAGCGCGCTGGTCGCGCCTTCGAGCAGCGCGTCGGCGAGGTCGTCGTGGAAACGCGCCTCGACGATAAGCAGATGCGCCTTCGCCTGCGGACGAATGAACGCTTTGCCGTGTTGGGATATGCCTGCCATAAACGTCTCCGGGGGTTGCCGGTGACTTAGGCCGAAGCCGGATCGATCGCAAGCACAAGATTGCCGCCCGACACAGCATCTCCCGACAGGTCCGGATCGCAAGCCGCGCGATCTTCCGGGGCTTTCTTCAGCTAGCGGGCAAAGCCTCGATGTCGAGATCGATGCTCGAGGGCCGATCACCCGCTCAAGCTTCAGTCCGACGCCTTCGAACAGGCGGGCATATTGTGCCCGCGTCCGCTCGAGGCCGCCTGTAACCGCCAGCCTGACCACATCGATGAATTTGATCTGATCGGGCTCGTTGTTCTTTGATCACTTAGACGTTGCCAGCCGGGGCGCCGCAGATCGCGTGAGCAGAAGGGAAGCTGAGGCGCCGGCGCGACGTGGCGCCTCAGCGATCCGCGCCGCCTCCCCGGAACCGGTCGGTTTCGCTCAAAGCCCCTGTTTCGCCGCCTCGGCGAGGCGCGCGGCATACCGGGCCATGGTATCGATCTCGATGTTGACGCGGTCGCCAGCCTGGCGCTCGCCCCAGGTAGTGACGCTCAGCGAGTGCTGGATCAGAAGCACATCGAAGCGCGTAGCTTCGACCTTGTTGACGGTAAGCGAGGTGCCGTCGAGCGCGACGGAGCCTTTCGGCGCGATGAACTTCGCCAGGTGACGCGGCGCCTCCAGCGTGAAGCGCACGGCATCGCCCTCTTCCCTGCGCTCCACGATTTTCGCCGTGCCGTCGACATGGCCGGAGACGATATGGCCACCGAGCTCGTCGCCGATCTTCAGCGCCCGTTCGAGATTGATCCTGGTGCCCGATTTCCAACCGGATGCAGTCGTCAGCCTGAGCGCCTCTTCCCAGGCTTCCACCTCAAACCAGCGCGCGTTCGAGCCGTTCTCGGGCAGCGCCGTTACGGTCAGGCAGACGCCGCCGCAGGAAATCGAAGCGCCGATCGCGATCGTTTCCGGGTCATAGGCCGTGTCGATGCGCAGGCCGACGCCTTCGCTGAGCGGCTTCACCGAAGCGACAGTGCCGACATCCGTAACGATTCCCGTAAACATCAGATCGTGTCTTCCAGTTTGACCATGCTCTTATCCGAAAACCATTTCCCACTTTTTGGGATCATGGTCTTACCCACTCGGCATAGCTGTCCTCGCCGAAGCGCATCTCACGCAATTTGCGGAATCCCGGCGCGATATGCGCAGCGTCGATCGGCGAGGCGATACCATCCTCGCCGATCGCCTCCGGTCCCTGGAACAGGACGATGCGGTCAACGAGGTCTTCCGCCAGGAAGGCCTCGGCTACCTTGGCGCCGCCTTCGACCAGCACGCTCGCCATGCCGAGGGCTGCAATATCCTCGAGCAGTTCCGGCAGGGCTACTTCGCTCTCGTAAGTTTCAGTGCCGATGAAGTGCACGCCCGCGCGTTCGAGCGCAGCCCGCCGCTGCGGGTCGGCCTCGGCGCATGCCGCGACATAGAGCGGGACACGATCCACCCCGGAAACGAGCTTCGACGACTCCGGCAGCCGGATCTGGCGATCGAGGATGATGCGAGCCGGGGAGCGGTTCTCCAACCCCGGCAGGCGCACGGTCAGCGCCGGGTCGTCCTCCAGCGCAGTGCCGATGCCGACGAGGATAGCGTCGGCCTCCGCGCGCATAAGATAGACTTCGCGCCTGGCGATCTCACCCGTGATGGCGACCTGGCCGGCGCCTTTGCGGCCGATCTTGCCGTCGCTCGAAAGCGCAAGCTTCAGCGTCACTTCGGGACGTTTCTTCAAAGATCGAATCAGATAGCCGGCCATCTGCTCGGCGGCCTCTGTGGCGAGCACCTTCTCCACGACCTCGATGCCGGCGGCGCGCAGCATGGCGTAACCCTTGCCGGAAACGCGCGGATCGGGATCGCTTGCCGCGCCGACGACGCGCGCAATGCCGGCATTGACCAGCGCGGCGGCGCAAGGCGGCGTGCGGCCGTGATGGGCGCAGGGCTCAAGCGTCACATAGGCGGTGGCGCCGCGGGCCAGTTCGCCGGCCTCGGCCAGCGCCTCGGTCTCGGCGTGCGGCCGGCCGCCGACAGCAGTGACGCCGGTGCCGACGATCATCGGGCCGGCGCCGTCGTCGCGCACGATGATGGTGCCGACGGAAGGGTTGGTCGCGGTGCGGCCGGCATTGCGGCGCGACAGCCGGATGGCCGCCGCCATGAAACGGCGATCAAGGGCTGCTTGCTCGGCCCCGCCCAATTGAGCTTTCGCCATGATCAGCCGGCGTCCTCTTCGGTCTTTTCTTCATCGCCCTTCAGTTCGCCCAGCAACTCGTGGAAATCCTTGGCTTCACGGAAATTGCGATAGACCGAAGCGAAGCGGACATAGGCGACGTCGTCGAGCGATTTCAGCGCCTCCATGACGAGCCGACCGACCTCGCCGGAGGCCACTTCCGTCTCGCCGGAGCTTTCGAGCTGGCGCACGATGCCGGTCACGGCGCGATCGATCCGCTCGGGGTCGACATTGCGCTTGCGCACCGCGATCTCGACCGAGCGCAGCAGCTTGTCGCGGTCGAACGGCACCTTGCGGCCGGACTTCTTGATGACGACGAGATCGCGCAGTTGCACGCGCTCGAAGGTGGTGAAGCGGCCGCCGCAGTCCGGACAGACGCGGCGCCTGCGGATCGCCGCGCCATCCTCGGCGGGACGCGAATCCTTCACCTGCGTATCTTCGGACTGGCAATAGGGGCAGCGCATGGAGAGCCTTGGGTTTGCGATTCAGAGCATGATCCCGAAAAGTTGCAGACTCTTCGGAGAAGATCATGCTTCAAAAACAAAATCTTAGAGCGAGATGGCGATTCAAGGAAGCGTCATCTCGCTCTGGTGAGCGGAAGGCTTGGAGCCTTTCATTTCTCAGAGATAGCGAGGCGCGAGAAAGATTGCCAGCGCCCTGCCCCTGTCGTGCCCGGTCGGTTCAGGGCGCGACGTCCTTGGTCGGGAATCCGCAGGACGTGCCGAGGTTGCGGTAGGCCTTGGTGAAGCCGTCCATCGGAATGCTGGCGACGGTCTGCTTGCCAAAAACAACATCGAGCGAGGTGACTTTGCGCATGGCGCGCAGCAGAGCGAGACTTGTCTTCGCCTGGTTGTCGACCGTCCAGCTGGGACGACCGCCGACGGCATTCGAATAGACTTTCGCGGAAACCTTGATGCCGGGGTCGCCGAAGGTCGCCGCGATGTCCTTGCCGGTCGGCAGGTCCTTGTTGTCGACGGCGATCATGATGGCGGGATAGGCATCCGGCGGCAACGCGTCGCCGGTCGAGATCGACAGCGTTAGCGTGCCAGCATTGCCGATGCCGTCGACGAAAGCTGCGGAGGCCGCGCAGGTCTTGTGCGCATCCTGCCCGGTGTCGAGCGTGTCGATGATCGTGGTCCATCTGCCGAAGGTGTTTGTGGCCGGCAAATTCGAATCCGGCTGCGCCTGCTCCTGCCCGGCCGCGCCGGACACGGCGAAACCGGCCAGCGAGCCGACCAGGGCCAAGGCGGCAAGATGGAAAATGCGCATCATCAAGTCTCCAGTTCGCGACGCCGCCCAATCAGGACGGCGCACTGCCGGCGGATAAAAGATGACGCGCGGCTTCCGGTCAACCGAGATAAGGATAGAGCGGGAAGCGATCCGTCAACGCCGTGACTTTGGCCTTGACCGCAGCCTCGACTGCCGCATTGCCCTCGTCGGAATTCGCCGCCTTCAGCCCGTCCAGCACCTCGGCGATCAGCTTGCCGATCTCGCGGAACTCGGCCTGGCCGAAGCCGCGCGTGGTGCCGGCCGGTGTGCCGAGGCGAACGCCGGAGGTGACGAACGGCTTTTCGGGGTCGAAGGGGATGCCGTTCTTGTTGCAGGTGATGTTGGCGCGGCCGAGAGCCGCCTCGGCGCGCTTGCCGGTGGCGTTTTTCGGGCGCAGGTCGACCAGCATCAGATGGTTGTCGGTGCCGCCCGACACGATGTCGAGGCCGGTTTCCTGCAGGCTCGAAGCCAGCGCCTTGGCGTTGGCGACGATGCTCTCGGCATAGGCTTTGAAGCTCGGCTTCAGCGCCTCGCCGAGCGCCACCGCCTTGGCCGCGACGACATGCATCAGCGGGCCGCCCTGGAGGCCTGGGAAAACCGCCGAGTTCATCTTCTTGGCGATCTCCTCGTCGTTGCACAGGATCATGCCGCCGCGGGGCCCGCGCAGCGACTTGTGCGTCGTCGTGGTCACGACATGCGCATAAGGCAGCGGCGACGGGTGCATACCGCCGGCGACTAGCCCGGCGATATGCGCCATGTCGACCATCAGATAGGCGCCGATCGAATCGGCAATCTCGCGGAAACGCTTCCAGTCCCAGATGCGCGAATAGGCCGTGCCGCCGGCCAGGATCAGCTTCGGCTTCGTCTCATGCGCGGTCTTCTCGATCGCGTCCATGTCGAGCAGGTGGTCGTCCTTGCGCACCCCGTAGGAAACGACCTTGAACCATTTGCCGCTCATGTTGACCGGCGAGCCATGCGTGAGATGGCCGCCGG
>NZ_RZSR01000921.1:0-2385 GCF_004023265.1 Mesorhizobium sp. M1A.F.Ca.IN.020.06.1.1 | reverse complement strand
CAACACGCAGGTGTCGATCCTGGCCTTCGCGCTCGGCTTCGCCTTCGCGGTGCCCAGCGTGCTGATCATCCTGATGAATGGCTGCATGCTCGGCGCCATCTTCCAGATCTATGCCGCCAAGGGGCTCGGTTTCGAGCTCGGCGGCTGGCTGTCGATCCACGGCACGACGGAGCTTTTCGCCATCGCCATCGCGGGCGCGGCCGGCATGCGCATCGGCACCAGCATCGCCTTTCCCGGCGAGCTGACGCGCATGGCCGCGGCCTCACGCGCGGGCCGCGTGGCGGCGACCGCGATGGTCGGCGTCGTCATGATGCTGCTGTTTGCCGGCCTGCTCGAAGGCATCGGCCGGCAGACGATCACAAGCGATATCGCCCGCTATTCGATCGGCGGCGGCATGCTGGCGCTCTGGATTTCTTATTTCTACCTGTTCCGGATGGTGCGGCATGGCAACGGCTAGGAATCCCGCCGCGCTGGTGCGCCCGCTGGTGACGCCGGAGGGCGTGGACCTGCGCGTCAAGCTGGCCGATGCCGGGACGCGGGCTTCGGGATTCCTGCTCGATGTGGTGATCATCGTCGTCGCCGCCGTCGCGGTCAGCCTTGTCGCGATCTTCGGCCTGGGCGGGCTCGGCGTGAAGGACGCCGAACCGCTGTTCATCGTCTGGATCATCTTCATCTTCCTGCTGCGCAACGTCTATTTCATCGCCTTCGAGGCGGGCCGGCGGGCGGCGACGCCCGGCAAGCGGATGGTCGGCGTCCGCGTCGCTTCGCGCAGCGGCGCCGGCCTCAGCCTCGACCAGGTCATCGCGCGCAACCTGATGCGCGAGATCGAGGTGTTCCTGCCGCTGTCGATCCTGGCGGCGCGCGGCAGCGCCGGTGTCGCCGACACGCTGTCGACCATCTTCGGGCTGGTGTGGGCGCTGCTGTTCTCGCTGTTCCCGCTCTTCAACCGCGACCGGCTGCGGATTGGCGACCTGCTCGCCGGAACCTGGGTGGTCGAGGCGCCGAAGGTGGCGCTGCTCGAGGATCTGTCGCTGCGCAAGGATCCGGTCGCGACCCGCTTCCAGTTCAGCGCCGCGCAGCTCGACGCCTATGGCATCGCCGAGCTGCACAAGCTGGAGGAAGTGCTGCGCCGCGACGACTATTTCGCGATGAAAGCGGTGGCGGAAACGATAGGCCGCAAGATCGGCGCCAGGGTCGAGCCGGTCGATTCACGGGCATTCCTCACCGCCTATTACGGCGAGCTGCGCGCGCACCTGGAGCGCAAGCTGCTGCTGGGCAATCGGAAGGCGGACAAGTACGCGCGGTAGATTGGAACTCTCAGTATGTCTGAAACAATCAGCCAAGCCGAGAGCGCCAGAATAGAAAGCGCCATTCAGGCAGCAGTTGCCGGGTCGTGGGAGGTTTTTGCAAAACTCACCGATGAACCGTTTCCAGACGATGCGTCGATGAGGGAGCAGTTCGAAGATTCCACTCCCCGACTGCAGCAGGCCGGAGGAAATTGGGAAATGAAATGGGGCATAGGCATCGTACCCGACGACGCGACGCGCGTGATCACAGCCATGATCAAAGCGCCGCCCACCGTGGATATTGTCCTCACGCTGCACAGCACGAGCGACCGGGACGACAGCACTATCAGTATCTGGACCTCCTTTCAGCAGCGAAATTGGGACGACTAGGCCCTCGCCCTACCCCACCCATTTTTCATAATCCGACACCAGAAGGTGAACCGGCGCCACATCCTCCTCGATGTTGGAGAAGCGGCCGATCGGATCGCGGAAGACGTTGTCGGTGAGGTCGTCATTGACGGTCGAGACCTCGCCGATCAGCACGTCCTTGCCCTCGGCCCAGAAGGCGTGCCAGACGCCCGGCAGCAGCGTCACGCTCTGGCCCGGGTCGAGCTTCAGGAGCCCGCCGGCGGGCAATCTGGTGATGGTGCCGTCGACCGGCACCGACACTTCGGCCTTCGGGTCGATGCCGCCGTCGCGGTCGTGCATGAACAGTTCCAGCACCAGCTTGCCGCCGCCGCGGTTGATGATGTCCTCGGCCTTGATGTTGTGGCGGTGCATGGGCGACAGCTGGTCCTTGCGCGAGATCATGATCTTCTCGGCGTAGAGCATGCCCATGCCGAGCTTCATGTCCGCGTAGCGGCCGTTGCGGACGGTAAAAAGGAAGAGACCAAGCTCATCGAACTTCTCCTGGCCGTAGTCGGTGATGTCCCAGCCGAGACGCGAGCTGAAAATGGCCGAAGAGTCCGCCTTGTGCGCCTTCATCTCTTCCGGCGACCAGTAGGCGAAGGGCGGCATGATGTAGCCGAACGAGCGGATGAAGGCGTCGGCTTCGCGGATGATGTCGTTGATTTTGGAGCGCTTCATGGTCGTTTTCCTT
>NZ_RZSR01000920.1:0-2386 GCF_004023265.1 Mesorhizobium sp. M1A.F.Ca.IN.020.06.1.1 | reverse complement strand
CCGCTAAGACGCCCGCCATCCTTGCCACCTAGGGAAAAGCACCGATGACGGACATCGCCGCCAACGCCGAAATGCAGGCCGCGCTGCTCTCGCGCGCGCTTCCTTATATGCAGCGCTACGAGAACAAGACGGTGGTGGTTAAGTATGGCGGCCATGCCATGGGCGACAACGAGCTCGGCAAGGCCTTTGCGCGCGACATCGCGCTGCTCAAACAGTCCGGCGTCAACCCGATTGTCGTCCACGGCGGCGGGCCGCAGATCGGCGCCATGCTCAACAAGATGGGCATCGAATCCAAGTTCGAGGGCGGGTTGCGCGTCACCGACCAGAAGACGGTCGAGATCGTCGAGATGGTGCTGGCCGGCTCGATCAACAAGGAAATCGTGGCGCTGATCAACGCCGAAGGCGAATGGGCGATCGGTCTCTGCGGCAAGGACGGCAACATGGTCTTCGCCGAAAAGGCGCGCAAGACCATGATCGACCCGGATTCGAACATCGAGCGGGTGCTGGATCTCGGTTTCGTCGGCGAGCCGGTCGAGGTCGACCGCACGCTGCTCGACCTGCTGGCCCGTTCCGAGATGATCCCGGTGCTGGCGCCGGTGGCGCCCGGCCGCGACGGCCATACCTACAACATCAACGCCGATACTTTTGCCGGCGCCATCGCCGGCGCCTGCCGCGCCTCGCGCCTGCTGTTCCTGACCGACGTGCCCGGCGTGCTCGACAAGAACAAGAAGCTGATCGACGAGCTGACGGTCGGCGAGGCCAAGGCGCTGATCAAGGACGGCACGATATCGGGCGGCATGATCCCGAAGGTCGAGACCTGCATCGAGGCGATCGAGCGCGGCGTCGAGGGCGTGGTCATCCTCAACGGCAAAACGCCGCATTCGGTGCTGCTCGAGCTGTTCACCGAGCACGGGGCCGGCACGCTGATCGTTATTTAGCCGGCTAGCCTTCTGCTTTCCGCGACCCGCTTATCTTCCGCGACGGGCAGGGTCGGCTTTCGCGCCGAGTGCTGAAAGACCATCGATTCCTCATCGGCGTCCTGCGGCGCGCCCCAGAATTCGGCAAGCGTCGGGCCCGCGGCCACGCGGCGGTCCCGCACCAGAAAACCCCAGACCTCGCGGAACCAGACGCGGCGGCCCATATTGGTGTACCAACGCATCGAATGCCGCTGCTCTGGGTCCGGATGGAAAAGGACGCGCGCCAGCGCTTTCGGCCGTGACTGCACGGCAAGCTCGATCAGTTTGACGGCGAAGAACAGCATCCACGGCTTCAGCCGGGTCATATGCAGCACCTGGTGCTTGTAGTCCCAGAGCCGGACGTCCTTCTGGATCACCCTGCGATCCTTGGCGATGCGGAAGAACGGCGTCCAGCGATGCGGCGTCACATAGAGCGCCTGGATCTGGTCGGGATCATAGGCGATGAGCTGGCGAAAGCCGCGCCAGAGATCGCGAAAACCCTCATCCTCGAAGCCAACGACCCAGGTCGCCATGGACAATATGCCGTGCCGGCGAAGCAGCCGGATCGCCTCGCGGTCGGACTTGGTGCTGCCGCCCTTGCGGATCAGCGACAGTGTGGCCTCGTCGGTGTTCTCCATGCCGAGCAGCCAGCGGATGACGCCGGCCTTGCGATAAAGGTGCAGGATATCGGCATCGCGCACGATATCGTCGGCGCGCGTCGAGCCGACGATCAGCACCGGCACGTTCTCGGCGATCATCGCATCGAGAAAGGCGCGCCAAGCCTTCTTCGAGGAGGTGGGGTTCTCGTCGGCCAGATTGACCAGTTCGACGCCATACTCGCGGTGCAGCCAGGCGATCTCCCTGGCGAAGCTGACCGGGTCGCGATGTCGCCAGCGGGTCCAGAAGCCGCGCTGGCCGCAATAGTTGCACAGATGCGGACAGCCGCGCGAGAACTGCATGACCACGGCGCGCTTGCCGCCCCAATAGCTGTAGCGGCCATGGTCGATCAGCTCCCAGCCGACGCGGCAGGCGTCGAGATCGGCAATTGTCATCGCAGGCGGCGTCGCGAAGGGTCGGCCGCAATCGTCGCGATAGGCGATGCCGGCGACACCCGACACCGGCCGGCGCCTTTCCAGCGCCTCGACCAGCGCCAGCGCGGTCGCCTCACCCTCGCCGCGCACGATGAAGTCGAAGACGTCCGTTGCGGCGAGCACGTCGCGCCAGTGATAGGTCGGGAAGACGCCGCCATAGAGGATGACGACCCCTAGCGCGCGGGCCTTGATCATTTCCGCGATCCGCAGCGCGGTCGGATGCGCCGAAGTCGAGCCGGAATGGCCGATCAGGACGAAATCCGGATTATCGCTCAGGGCCTCATCGACGAGCGTGGAAAGCGGCATCGGCCCGAACTCCGCGTCGACCAGGCGCACTCG
>NZ_RZSR01000919.1:0-2387 GCF_004023265.1 Mesorhizobium sp. M1A.F.Ca.IN.020.06.1.1 | reverse complement strand
CCCGACGGCCCCGGGCTCGGCATCAACGTGGTGCCGGACCTGCTCGGCAAGCCCTTCTTCGAGATCGGCTGAGATGAAGATCGGGAGCAGCGCCGCAACGCCGATCGCGCTAGCAGGCTTTTCGCTGAGCTGAACTGGGAGATCGCCAAAAGGAAAGGAGACCGGCAAATATCGAATCGAGGCGGCCACGATTTCGATCGGGCTGCACGCCCGAGTTAGGCATGCATCAAGAAAATCTGACTTTTCCGCTTCAAGGAGCGGATGGACCGGACCAAAGTGCATGTTACAGTTCGTTCGACTGAATTCTTGACGATGGCCGGGACCGGAGAACTCCACGGAACGTCGTCAACCGGAATGCACTCGCCAACCACAAGAACTGGGGAAAGGGTTTAGACCCATGAGCAAGAACTACCGCGTCCTCGACCTCATCCGGCGCAACCGCACGCCGCTCGAAAATCACCTCATCGACGGCCTCATCGACGGCCGCGTCAGCCGCCGCGATTTCGTGCGCCACGGCAGCCTGCTCGGCCTGTCGCTGCCGCTTCTCGGCCGCATCGGCATGGCGGCCGGCTTCGGCGCCGCGCCCTCGCTTGCCCGCGCCCAGGGCGCGCCGGGCGCCACCATCCGCGTCGGCAGCAGCGTGCCGGCCGCCGCGATCGACCCGGTCACCATCGCCGACGCCGGCGGCCTGCTCGTCATGCAGCAGGTCGCCGAATTCCTCTGCGTCGACGGCCCCGATCTGGTGCTCAAGCCGGCACTGGCCGAAAGCTGGAAGCCGAATGCCGATGGCTCGGTGTGGACGTTCACGCTGCGCAAGGGCGTCAAGTTCCACTCAGGCGGCGAGATGAAGGCCGAGGACGTGGTGGCCAGCATCGACCGGCTTGCCGATCCCGCCAACTCCTCCAACGCGCTGTCGGTGTTCCGCGGCATCCTCTCGAAGGGCGCCAGCAAGAAGGTCGACGAATACACGGTGGAATTCCATCTCGACGCGCCGAACGGCAACTTCCCCTATATGCTGTCGTCCGACAACTACAACGCCGTCATCATCCCGGCGAGCTACAAGGGCGATTACGAAAAGAGCTTCGACGGCACCGGGCCGTTCAAGCTGGAGAAGTACACGCCCAAAGTCGGCGCCTCCTTCGTTCGCAATGAGAACTACTGGGGCGAAAAGGCCCTGCCGGAGCGCACCGAATTCACCTTCTTCACCGATATCCAGCCGCAGATCCTGGCGCTGCAGGGCGGCCAGATCGACATCATCAATCAGATGCCGGTGCTGGCGGGCGTCGCCGTCCTCAACGATCCGAACGTGAACGTCATCAGCCTGAAATCGTCGGCGCATCAGCAACTGCATCTGCGCTGCGACGACGGTCCGATGAAGGACCCGCGGGTACGCCGCGCCATCGCGCTCAGCATCGATCGCAAGAAGTTGGTCGCCGGCCTGATGAAAGGGCGCGCCCAGGAGGGCAATGACAGCCCGTTCGCCGGGGTCTATCCGTCGACGGACACCAGCGTGCCGCAGCGCGAGCAGGACATCGCGCAGGCCAAGCAGCTGATGGAGGCGGCCGGCGCCGGCAAGGGGTTCAAAATAACGCTGACCACCGAGCGCTATCTGGAAATCCCCGAGTACGCGCAGCTGATCCAGAACTGGGTCAAGGAGATCGGCATCGAGCTCGAGCTCAACATCCTCGACCAGAGCGCCTATTACGGCGATGCGGTGTTCGGCAAATCGAACTGGCTGGATTCGGTGATGGGCATCACCGACTACGGCCACCGCGGCGTGCCGAACGTCTATCTCGCCGCGCCATTGAAGAGCGAGGGCACCTGGAATGCCGCGCATTTCAAGAACAAGGACTATGACCAGCTGGCGACCAGCTATATCGCGGCCCTCGACCTCGAGGCGCAGAAGGCTGCAGCCGGCAAGATCCAGAAGCTGCTGCTCGAGGAAACGCCGGTGATCTTCGGCTATTTCTACGACTATCTGACGGCGACGGCGAAAGGCGTGGCGGGCGTGCAGCCCACCGCGATGTCGCAGCTGTTCCTCGAAAAGGCTTCGAAAGCCTGACGCGAGGGAGCAAGCTTATCCCTGACAGCCGGCTCTCGACGGAGAGCCGGCTCCAATAGGAGTATTCGTCATCCTCGGCTTCCTCATCCGGCGCCTGGCTCTGTCGCTTGTGACGCTGTTCCTGCTCAGCGTCATGGTGTTCCTGGGCGGCCAGGTGCTGCCCGGCAATGTCGGGCGCGCGATATTGGGGCCGTTTGCCGACCAGCGCGCCGTCGACGCGCTCAATCACTCGCTCGGCGTCGACCGGCCGCTGCTCGTCCAGTACGGAAGCTGGATCTGGAATTTCGTCCATGGCGACATGGGCACGTCCTACATTTTTCGCGCG
>NZ_RZSR01000918.1:0-2392 GCF_004023265.1 Mesorhizobium sp. M1A.F.Ca.IN.020.06.1.1 | reverse complement strand
CCGAGCCGCAATTCGAGCTCGGGCAGGTGGGGTCTGTCCCAAACCTGCTCCGGCAGCAGACCGCCTGCACCGGCAGAGCGCTCGAAGGTTTCGAGCAGTTCGGCCGCTTTGCTGGGTCGCCCGGCGGCCAGCTCGTAATGCGCGCGCTCGCCGGCGAGTAGCGGCCAGGGCCGGCCCCGGCCGATGCCGTCGAAGGGCGAGCCGTCCTCATGCTCGCCATAGCCGTCACCGCTATAGCGATACCAGAGCGGACCTTGCGGCAACTCGCAGCGCAGAAGCGCGTCGATGGCTTTGACGGTGTTCACGATGCGAGCATCGTCGGCGGCTCTCAGTCCGAAGCGGACCAGCGCCAGCGCGTCGGGACTTATGATGGCCTCGGCCGGCCGATGGCTATCGCCGGGCGGGCGGTTCTTGATCGGCAGGAAACCGTCCTTCGGCGAAGCGGCGCCAGCACCGTCGGGCGGTGCGATGCGGACATGGTAGCCGTCGATGCCCTCCCTGGCGCAGAGTTCGGTGCCGGTGACATAGGTCCAGCGCTCGATCTGGTCGTTCCAGCAGTCGGCCGTCTCGCGCAGATAGTTTGCCGGTTCATTTTTGCCGCAAGCATCCAGCATGTCAGCCGCCGCAAGCAGCGCCGCGATCTCGACGGCCAGCGTGAACGGGCTGTAGCCGGCGTCCTCTTCCCAGCGGTCCTCGCCGGTGACCGGGCCGTTGCGCACCACATAGGAAGCCGCGCTTTCGATCATGGCTAGGAAGTCGTCGAGCTTCGCGCGCGGCAGATGGCCGGCGCGGCGGAGCGCGTCGGCAAGCAGCAGCGGAAAGGCGCATTCGTCCATCTGGATGCCAGGCCAGTAGGGCGTGCCGCTCGCCCAGCAGTTCTGCGGCCAATGACCGTCCGCCTGTTGGATTGAGCGGAGATAGATGAGGATATCGAGCGCCTGCCTGGCGTCGCCGGCTGCAAGGAAGCCCCCCGCCGTTTCGACCAGGTCGCGCGGCCAGACCAGATGGTAGCCGCCGAGATCGTCGTCGCCCTTGTTGAAGCCCCAGGGGATCGAAAGACTGGCGACTGCGGCTCCAGGCCTGGCGATCGACAGATGCGAGGCAAGCACCGCGGTACTGACGCGGTAGGTATTCAGGCCGGAGGCGGCTTGCCTGTCGAGCGTCTCCAGGCCGGACTGAAATTTCCGCCAGCTGGCGGCATAGGTTTCGGCGGCCGCATCGAAACCGTCCTTCAGGCTGGCCAGCGCGGCTTCAGCCGCCTCTTCCGGCGAGGCGCCGAAGCCGAGCGCCAGCAATGCGGTGCCCTTGCCTGTCGAGAAGCCGATCTCGCCGGTCAGCGCCACATTGCCATCCTCCGCGCGCTCAGCGGCAGGATCGAGCGCGCCGCTATTTCGCAGCTGCTGCCAGCCGTCGGAGAAACCGACATAGCCGGCCGAGCAGGCGCCACAGGGCAGCGAGGCGGCAAGCGCGAGCGAGACGCCGCGGCCTGACGCAAAGAGGATACGCTGCCCCTTGTGCTCGCCGAGCCAGGCGGTGTTGCCCATGCCGCGATTGACGAGATGCGGCGCGAGCAGCGCGTAGACCTGGTAGTCCGAGGCTGAGCCTTTGAGCGCCGCGAATGTAATTTCCTGCAGCAGAACGGGCCGTTTCGAATCCGTAACAATGCGCTTTTCAATCCGATAGGAGCCATTGACCGCCGTGTTGACCAGGCGATAGCCGGGGACGCCGGCTTCGAATGGCTCGACAAGATGGGCGGCATCGCGTTTCTCTTCCGAGAAATAGCCATCGGGACCGGTAATGATCAGCCCCAGGTCGCGCGTGCAGGCGCTGTCGAGGCGGGGATAATAGACCTCGTTCAATATGCCGTGACTGATGGTGAACCAAAGCAGGCTGTTCGCTGAAAGCCCGGTGCCGACGCCGCTCTTGGCGCTTGACGTCCAGCGCGCGGGAATTCCCGGGGCGCCCTGAGCAACGGTCGGCGTCACTGCCATCAATTGGCCTCCTGCGGCCGTTCCTAGACCAGGAGCCGGCGGCTTTTCAATCGCCGCACCCGAAGTTGATCGGGCTCGGGTCGCTTGACCCATCGTTGACAGCGGCGCCGTCAAGCGCTCACTATTTCTCGGGCAGGGAGGAACTGCGGAAACAGGATCGAGGCCGCGCGGCGCAGCTTGGCTGTCGTTCCACGGCATTCATCAGGGGGACAGGGAGGAGACATGTCGGAGGTATCTCCCCAGCTGATCGATCGGCTGCTCGCGATCTCGCGGGCGCTCGCCGGCCATATCGATCCGGGCTCAGCGTTCCGGGCGACAGCGATCGAAATCGGCACGCTCATCCCGCACGACCATATCGATCTGGCGGTGTTGTCGCTCGATGGGCGCATGCATGCCTGCTA